>JAEYAO010000039.1 GCA_023456105.1 Pseudomonadota bacterium
GCGCCGAGGCGACGTCCACCACCCACAGGTCCAGCCCGTCGGCCGCGTCCATCACCAGGGCCAGCGACTTGCCGTCCGGCGCAAAGCGCGCGGCGGTGAAGCGGGCCCCTTGCGGCAAGGCGACCACGCGCGGCTGCCCCCCATCCACCGCCTGCAGGCTCAGCCCCGTCAGCCAGGAGACGCGGCTCTCGGCCGGGCCGTTGTTGCGCGGATTGATCCGCTCGCCCGCCAGCCTCAGCATCGGCTCGGCCAGGGCCGAGATCGCCGGCAGGTTGGACCGGTCCATCAGCACCAGGGTGGCGCGGTCGGGCGACAGCATCGACGACGGCGTGGGCCTGGAATCCAGGATATCCGCGATCGGCTGCGGCGGCTGCTGATAGGTCAGCGCCCCGCCTTGCGTCCCGGCCTGCGGCGCCGCCGTCTGCGCCAGGGCCGTCGACGCCAGCAACGCCGCCGCCAGCGGCAAGCCCGCCCCCATCACCCGCTTCATCATTCTGGACGCTCCCCGTTCCATGTAGATGTTACACCATACAGGCGCAGCCTCCGGCGCCAAGCCGTGATCGCCCGACCCGGAACGTCGCCCCCTCCCAAGGGTTGATTCCGCATCCACAGCGAAAAGGAGCGCCGCATGGCCGACGAGGAAGTCAAGGCGAAGGACCCGACCAAGCAGACCGAGCCGGGCAACAGCGGAACTGGCGAACTGCGGCCCGACCAGAACGCCGCCACCGGACCTGCGCAGAAGCCGCCCTCGCCCGTCTCCGGCGGTGAAGGCGCGGCGGGCGCCGGCGGCCCCGCCGGCTTCGGCGCGGGCAACTAAGGCCGCCGACAAGGCGCGGCGGTCCGCCGCCGCGTCACCCCGCCAGCAGCGCCTCGACCTCGGCGCGTTCGGGCAGGGACGGCTGCGCGCCGGCTCGCGTCGCCGCAATCGCCCCGGCGGCGCAGGCGAACCGGAGCGCCTCTTCCGGAGCCAGCCCGTCCAGCAGGGCCACGGTGATGGCGCCGACAAAGGCGTCCCCCGCGCCGGTGGCGTCCACCGCCTCGACGACCGGAGCGGAGGCCCAGGCCATTTCGACGCCGCGCTGGTACATGGCCGCTCCGCGCGCGCCCTTGGTCACCACCACCCGGCCGCCGCCGCGATGCAGGCCGTCGCCATAGAAGGCGGCCTCCGTATCGTTGACGACAAGAAGGTCGGCGCGCCGCAGCAACATCTCCGACACCGGCGCGGCGGGCGCCAGGTTGGCGCACACGAAACCGGTCGCGCGGCCCACCGCCGCCTCCACCGTCTCGATCGGCAGCTCCAACTGCACGATCAGCGGTCCCTCGATGCGTTGCGGCAGCTGTTCGGGCGTGACCCAGTGGTTGGCGCCGGCCGCCACCACGATCTGGTTCTCGCCCTGAGGATCCACCGCGATCAGGGCGACGCCGGTGGGCGCGGCGACGTCGGTCTCCACCCCCGACAGATCGACCCCGATGGACTCCATCAGCGCCAGCGCCTCGCCCGCCATGGCGTCGTTCCCGACCCGCCCGATCAGGCAGACCTCGGCCCCCAGCTTTTCCGCCGCCAGCGCCTGGTTGGCGCCCTTGCCGCCGGGGTGGCGCTGCAGCGTCGCGCCCGTCACCGTCTCGCCCGCACTGGGCAGGTGCGAAGCGCGCGCCACCAGGTCCAGGTTGATCGAGCCGACCACGGTGATCCTCAACGCCCGTCCTCCGCAGGGGTCAGGGCGCCCGTGATCAGGTCGAACACCCCGTCAGCATCGACCCCGACGGCCCAGCGATGCCGAGCGGTCGCCGGATCAACCCGGAACTCCACCGCCGTATGGCCGCGCGTCAGCTCGGAGCTGGTCTCCACCTCGATGCGGCAGGGGCGCAGCTGGAATAGGTCGGGCCGCAGCAGCCAGGCGATGGTGCAGGGGTCGTGCAGAGGCGCCGCCTCCCATCCTACCACCGTCCGCTCCACCCTCTGCGAAAATCGCAGCATGGCCGCCGCCGTCCGCGCCGGCTCGGTGCGGATCGTCTCGATGGCCCGGATGCGCGCCTCGGTCGCCCGCACCTGATGCGTCGCGTCCAGCCCCAGGCACACCACCTCGCAGCCCGATCCGAACACCACCGCCGCCGCATCCGGATCGGCCCAGACGTTGAACTCGGCGGACGCGGTGACGTTGCCGCCCTCCGAGCGCGCGCCGCCCATCACCACCACCGTCGCCAGCCGCTCGGCCAGGCGCCGCTCGCGCTTCATGGCCAGGGCCAGATTGGTCATCGGCCCCATCATGGCGATCGAGACCTCGCCCGCCGGCCGCTTCATCACCAGGTCGACGATGGCGTTGGCCGCCGGCCCGTCGCCGATGATGCCGGCCGGCTCGAACGGCTGGAGGTCGCCCAACCCCTCCGGCCCGTGGAACTCGCCCGCGTGGGCCGGCGGCCGCTTCAACGGCCGCTCCGCCCCGCCATGGACCGGGACGTCCTCGCGCCCGGCGATCTGCCGGATCATGCGGGCGTTGCGCTGGGTCCGGTGGCCGGGGACGTTGCCGGCGACGGTGGTGACGGCCAGCACCTCCAACTCGGGCGAGGCGAAGGCCAGCAGCAGGGCCACGGCGTCATCCACGCCGGGGTCGCAGTCGATGATCAGGGGCAAGCGAGACACCGCCTCTGACTAGTCGCCGCCGCCCGTCGCCCGCAAGCGCTAACCGCCCGCCAGACCCGGCTCCACGCACCGCAGCGCCGGCATTCCGGTCGTGCCGGTCAGCGGCGCCGCCAGCCCCCCCTCCCTCATCCCTTCAGATAGAACAGGTCTTCCACCGTGGTCCCGAGCGCCCGCGCCAGCTCCAGCGACACGATCGTGGACGGGACGAACACGCCGTTCTCGACGGTGTTGATGGTCTTGCGCGACACCCCGGCCCTTTCCGCCAGCCCCGCCTGGGTCAGGGCGGCGGCCGTGCGCGCCTCCTTCAGGCGCACGCCCAGCCGGGGGTCACCCATGGCGCTCGGCCGCGCGATCCAGCCAGGCGAACCGCAGCCCCGCCGTCGCCCCGCCCGCCGCCAGCACATAGGGCAGGGCCGCGACACCGACCGCGGGCCGCCACATGCCCAGCACCATGGCGACCGTCGCCCCCGCCATCAGCACCACGAACGCCAGCATCATCGCCTGCGCCCGCATCGACTGGGTCAGTTCGTCGTCCAGAAAGCGCCTGTGCTGGCGCGTGTTCCAGTCCCACCCCATGACGATGGCGGGCACCAGCCAGCCGTAGATGACCGGCAGCGAGACTTGCAGATACGCCCCCAGGCCGCCCTCTCCCGCCAGCACCGCCTGCATGCCCCGATGCGCCTGCATCATGAAGGCCAGCATCACGAACGGAAAGATCACCAGCTGCTGGGTCCGGCCGCGCTGAAGCCGATCGCGGCGCGTTTCTTCCCCGTGGGTCGCCGGGTCAAGCGGCCGGCCCGGCCTCGAACACCAGGCCAGCGCCACGCCGGCGAACACCGCCACGACCCCCATGCCGACCGCCACGCCGGCGGCCGTGGCCACATCGCCTTCGCCGCCGGTAGCCAGCCCCACGGCCGCGCCACCCACGATGGCCGCGACGCTGACGCCGACAACACCCAGCCCCAGCCGAAACCGCCCCCTGCGCACCCGCGCCAGCTCTTCCATCACCCTGCCGTCCGTCATGCCGATCAAGCTCCCGATTCGTAACCCTTGGGTTACATATCACCTATGGGTGACACGCAGTCAAGAGAGGCCCGCAAGTCCAGCGGCCCACTCGGCGAACTCGAGCCAGGATGCGGCTTCATGGCCGGCCTTGGTCGATGATCATGATGATCGCACGCGTCCAGCGCCTCGATCGGATGATCCGAAGGCCAGCAAGGGGTGGGAAGCGGGCGTCTTTACCGCGCGAGGCGGACAGGCGCGCCGTCAGACGCTTTGTTGCCGACTCCGTTCGGAACCGGGACGGAGGAGTTGGCGTAATCTGCATTGATCTGCAGCGCGCGTCCGCCCTCGACCTTGAAGTCGCGAGCCACGATGACGGTCCAAGGCGTGACTTCGGTCGCGTTGATGCCGCCGGGGACAATGATCCTCACCTTCGGCGCATAGACCACGCCTTCCAGACGCCGAATTTCACGGAAGTTGAGGTTGATGTCGCCCGTGCGCTTAGGATCGACGGCGAGAGCAAACCCGGCCCAGGTGTCCATCTCGCCCGAACCACCCTGACTTCCGGAGAGGTCCAGCATGGCGACCTGGCCATCTGTGAAGTTGATGTCCAAGTCTTTCCAAATGATCAGGGTGACGTTCTCCCCCTCGACCTTTGCGCCCTTCTTCAACTGAAGTTTGCCGTTCTTCAGGTGGTGAACGCCAGGTTTGAAACGGAGGGTGCCCGCCTCGATTTCAAAGTGGCGGCAATGCACGCCCGGATCGACCTCCACGACCGCCCCCGCCTTGTCCACTTTCACAAGATTGCCGAACTGGCAGTTGCCGGGTCCCGCGCCGTTGAACATCGCCGTGAGCGGGTCCGGAATGGGCGCAGCGCCAGTTCCGGCATTGGCTGGCGTACTGCCCGTTATCGAATTCACGGCATGCACCGCCGCCGCATCAACGACCGTCGATCCTCCAACGGAAATGCTCTTGTTGGAATGAACGAGGCACGCCGTGGCGGTGATGCGGGCGGACGGCAGATCAAGGGCGTTTGTTGCAGTGGACCCAAGGCTGAGAACACACAAGGGCGCCGTGGCGACCTGCAATGCCGTCGACGCAGCAGAAATCACAAATCCACCCGGCGGCACGAGATTGCCGAAGAACGACATGCGACGCGCCGTCAGGGTCACGACGACACCGCTGGGCCTTCCCTGCTCCAGCAAAAACTTGACGTCAGGTTGGTCGGGCGTGGACGTGAGGCCTTCCAGGCCGCTGAGAGCGAACGCGCGAGCGCGGTCAAGAACGGGATCGTTCGCGGCGAGACGCATCTGTCCGGCCGCGGCCAGCGCAGTGGCGTCGGCGACGTCTCTGAGCCGCTGCCGATCCACACTCAGCGAATAGAGTTCGACGGATGTGACCACGACCATAAGCAGCGCAGGCAGTCCGAACGCCGCCATGGTCGCGATGCCGCCGCGCCTGTCGTTCCAGAAGTTCTTCACGTGTCACTCACACCTGCTCCCCTGAGGTAGACGATCAGCGGTTAAGGTTCTGTTACGGCAACGTCCTGTCGCTCAGGATGGTGGAGTGACTTCGCCGTCACCTCGGCAACTCCATCGCTATCATCGCTTCAAACGGACGCCCTCGAGGTCTGCGGCGGGTATGAACCCGAAGTCTGCGTCACAACCGCAAGCCCCGCCTCCCACGTCCGCTCCCCCGATCGCGCGCTCGTAGCCGACGGCCCCTGCGCCCCGCCGGTGTGCAGGAAGACCACGGTCTCGCCCGCGAACCGCCCGTGTCTGCAGGAACTCGGCCCGATGCAGCCAATCGCGCCCTCCAAGCGTTGCCGTTCACATGAGCAGCCTGGTCATCGATGGGGAACGAGAGCGCCGCTATCTTCGCGATCTCGGACGTGCGGTCGGCGGAGCGCTGCTGTTCAACATCCCGCTGCTCATGACCATGGAGATGTGGCAGGCCGGGATCTACATGGACCGGCTGCGGCTGCTGGCCTTTTTCGCCGCCGCCCTGCCGGTGCTGTACGGCCTGTCCTACTATGCGGGCTTCTCAAAGGGGCGCGGACTCAGGAACGACGTGCTGGACGCCCTGGTCGCGCTGGCGGTGGGGTTTGCGGTCGCCTCCTGCCTGCTTCTGCTATTCGGGGTGCTGCAGGTGAACGCATCCCCGCTCGACAACGTCGGCATGGTGGCGCTGCAGGCCGTGCCCGGCGCCATCGGCGCCCTGCTGGCGCGCCGGCAGATGAACGGCGACGGCGACGGCGACGACAAGGAGGACGAGAGCCGCGCCTCTTATGGCGGAGAGCTGTTCCTGATGGGCGCCGGCGCCCTGTTCTTCGCGCTGAACGTCGCCCCGACCGAGGAGATGATCCTGATCGCCTACAAGTGCACGCCCTGGCATGAGCTGGGCCTGATCGCCGTGTCGGTGCTGCTCTTGCACGTCATCGTCTATTCGGCGGGGTTCGCGGGGCAGGAGGAGCAGGGCCGGCCGGTCACGGCGTTCTTCCGCTTCACCCTGCCCGGCTATGCGATCGCCATCGGCGTCAGCCTGTTCGTCCTGTGGGTGTTCGGCCGCACGGACGGCCATGCGGCGGCGCGCGCCATGGCCACGGCGATCGTGTTGGGCTTTCCGGCCTCGATCGGCGCCGCCGCCGCCCGGCTTCTGGTCTAGGAGGAGACGTTCATGGCTCGCCGGCCCATCCCCGATTCCTCGCCCCTGACCCAGTGGATCGTCGCGGGCATAGGCCTGGTCGTCACCCTGGGCGCCATCGGCCTGATGGTGTTTGAGCTGTTCCAGCAAGAGCGCCCGCCGACCCTGATCCCGCGCATCGTGGAGGTGCAGGCCACCCCCGCCGGCTATGTCGCCGAGGTCGAGGTGCGCAACGACGGCTCCGACACCGCCGCCGCCGTCGAGCTGGAAGGCGTGCAGGGCCAGGCGACCGCCTCCGCCACCCTGGACTATGTCCCCGGCCGAGGCTCGGCCACCGCCTTTCTGCGCTTCCCCACCGATCCGCGTAGCCAGCCTCCGGCGCTCTCCATCAAGGGCTGGTCGGCGCCCTAGAGCCGGGTTATGGTCTCTTCGTTCTCCGGGGGGTCGCGTTCGAGCGGCTGAGATTGGCGTAGCCGCCTGACCCGTCGAACCTGATCCGGGTCATGCCGGCGAAGGGATGAGACACGCGGACCCCACGCCCGGAGTCCCGCTCGCCATCGTCGGCGGACCTCTTGCAAACAGAGGCCGCCATGAACATCCACGTTTCCGCCCCGTCCGAAGAGCCCCAATCCGATCTCGCCTTGGCCGACGCCCGCAAGGCCGTTGAAGCCGAGACCGGCCGCATCCCCACCGGCCCGCGCGCCGGCGGGAACAAGGTCTATGTCTCGGGCGATATCTTCCCCGACCTGCGCGTCCCCTTCCGCGAGGTGCACGTCCATCCCTCCGCCCAAGAGCCGCCGGTGACGATGTACGACGCCTCGGGCCCCTACACCGACCCGCACGCCGCCATCGACATCAAGACGGGCCTGCCGCCCGTTCGCGGCCGCTGGCAGCAGGAGCGCGGCGACATCGCCCCGGTCGCCCACCCCCGCGAGGTCAAGCCCGAGGACAACGGCCACGCCTCCGGCCGCCATCTCGCCCCGCGCTTCGACACCTCCCGCCACCGCGTGTTCAAGGGCGTGCCCGGCCGCCCGACAACCCAGTTCGAATACGCCCGGCAGGGGATCATCACGCCCGAGATGGAGTTCGTCGCCATCCGCGAGAACCTGCGCCGGGAGCAATCCACCCCCTGCGTGCGGGACGGCGAAAGCTTCGGCGCCTCGATCCCCGACTTCGTCACGCCCGAGTTCGTGCGCCAGGAGATCGCGCGCGGCCGCGCCATCATCCCGGCCAACATCAACCACCCCGAGGTCGAGCCGATGATCATCGGCCGCAACTTCCTGGTGAAGATCAACGCCAACATCGGCAACTCGGCGGTGCTGTCGACCGTGGACGACGAGGTGGACAAGCTGGTCTGGGCCACCCGCTGGGGCGCCGACAACGTCATGGACCTGTCGACAGGCCGCAACATCCACAACATCCGCGACTGGATCGTGCGCAACTCGCCCGTCCCCATCGGCACGGTGCCCATCTATCAGGCGCTGGAAAAGGTCGGCGGCGTGGCCGAGGACCTGACGTGGGAGGTCTTCGCCGACACCCTGGTCGAACAGGCCGAGCAGGGCGTGGACTATTTCACCATCCACGCGGGCGTGCGCCTGCCGTTCGTGCCGCTGACGGCCAACCGCGTCACCGGCATCGTGTCGCGCGGCGGCTCGATCATGGCCAAGTGGTGCCTGGCCCACCACCGCGAGAGCTTCCTGTACGAGCATTTCGCCGACATCTGCGACATCATGCGCGCCTACGATGTCTCCTTCTCCCTGGGCGACGGCCTGCGCCCCGGCTCCATCGCCGACGCCAATGACGAGGCCCAGTTCGCCGAGCTGCGCACCCTGGGCGAGCTGACCAGGATCGCCTGGGACAAGGGCTGCCAGGTGATGATCGAGGGCCCCGGCCACGTGCCGATGCACAAGATCAAGCAGAACATGGACGAGCAGCTGAAGCACTGCCACGAGGCGCCCTTCTATACGCTTGGCCCCCTCACGACCGACATCGCGCCGGGCTATGACCACATCACCAGCGCGATCGGCGCGGCCATGATCGGCTGGTTCGGCACGGCCATGCTCTGCTACGTCACGCCCAAGGAGCATCTGGGCCTGCCCGACCGCCAGGACGTTAAGGACGGCGTCATCACCTACAAGATCGCCGCCCACGCCGCCGACCTGGCCAAGGGCCACCCGGCCGCCCGCCTGCACGACGACGCCCTGAGCCGCGCCCGGTTCGAGTTCCGCTGGGAGGATCAGTTCAACTTAGGCCTGGACCCCGAGACCGCGCGCAAGTTCCACGACGCCACCCTGCCCAAGGAGGCCCACAAGACCGCCCACTTCTGCTCCATGTGCGGCCCGAAGTTCTGCTCCATGAAGATCAGCCAGGACATCCGCGACGCCGCGAGGGGTCAGAACGACGCGGGGGCGAGCCTGGTGGATGCGGAGGCCGGCATGCGCGAAATGTCGGAGAAGTTCAGGGCCGGCGGCGGGGTTGTGGAGGTGAAGTTGTGAGGGCTGCTAGGCAAATGCGGTTCGGATGCCTACGGTGAAAGAAGTCTGGGAGGCGCGCGTGCCTGAACGCATTCATACGACTGACGAAGTGTTCGGGGTGTCCCGCGACGTTCCGCTCAATTACGTGGGCCGACCTGAGGTTGACGACAAATTCGTCGAGAGCCTCTCTCGCGGACAGCACATCGTAATCTACGGGAGTTCTAAGCAAGGGAAAACGTCCCTTCGCAAGAAGTGCCTGCTCGATAGGGATTATGTAGTTGTCGCGTGTCAAAACAAGTGGGACATCGCCGAGTTGCATGCCGCCGTTCTAAAAGAATGCGGCTTCACCGTTCGTCAGTCAGTCGAAAAGACTGCTTCCGGCGCTCACAAGGTAGTTGCTGGCGTAGAAGGCAAAGGGAAGCTCCCTCTCCTTGCTGAGGCTGGGGGGAAGGCGGAGTACGAGCACAACCGCGAGAAGGGAGAAACGGAAACTTTTGTTCCTCTAGAGTTGGACCCGTTTGATCCCAACGATGTGATACGCGCACTTAGTGAGATTGAGTTCTCGAAGTTTATCGTCCTGGAAGATTTTCACTATCTTCCGGACGGTACGCAGCGCGATTTCAGCTTTTCATTGAAAACATTCCATGAAAGCTCGAAGCTTTCATTTATAGTTGTCGGCGTCTGGAGGGAAGAAAACCGCTTGATCGGATTCAACGGCGACCTGACTGATCGAGTTTTGTCGGTTGATGTTGATACATGGACGTCAGAAAAGCTCAGCGAAGTGATGGATTTGGGAGGAAATCTTCTCAATGTTCAATTTGACGCTGAGTTCAAGAGAGATTTGCTTAAGCGATGCTTTGATAGCGTGCATATTGTTCAAGAGGCCTGTAGGCGCGCTTGTAGGGCCGATGGGATAACAAGAACCGGGGAGCAACTTCGGATCGTCGGCTTAGGAACAAGCGTTGCCGGGCTAGTTGCCAATGTCGTGTCCGAACAAGCGGCTCGCTACAAGGGATTCTTGATGGGGTTTGCAGACGGCTTTCAAGAAACGGATCTCGAAATGCCGAAGTGGATTGTTTATTCTATTTTATGCTCCGACGTAGAGCAGTTGGAAAAGGGTGTGCGTCTGCGAAGGATTTCAAAGATTATTAAGTCAAAGCATCCAAAAGGAGCTGACCTAAACAACGGAAATATCACGCAGATTCTGAACTCATCCGCTTCACTACAAAATAAGAAAGGGACGCGCCCCCTTGTGGTCGACTATGATGGAGCAAACACCAGCCTCAATGTGGTGGATAAGGGATTCTTGATCTGGCTAAGCAGCCAGGATATCGATGAAATCCTGGACGATCTAGGAATGCCTGCCAAGCTAACACCCGTGGAGTTGGCCGCGCTGTGACGGCAAGGGGCGCCGCTTTTTGACTCAGCCCACCCTCGTCCTCCTCGCCGGCCCGAACGGGGCCGGAAGACCACCTTCATCAACGGCTTCCTGCGCGAGCGCGCGGAGGCGTTTCAGTTCGTCAATCCGGACGAGGTGGCGCGCGGCCTCCCTTCTCTTTCGTCATCCTCCGGCAAGCCGCGTCTTCGCGGCGCAGACCGGGGGACCCAGCGGCGCGCGAGAGCGCGAACCTGCGGCGCACGCCACCGCTTCCGATATCCTGCCTGAACAGATCGCCTTCGGCGCCGCGGGGTCCCCCGGTCTCCGCTGCGCTTCGCCGGAGGATGACGAAAGGAAGAGACCTGCTAGATTGGGGACCGCGATGAACAAGTCGATCTTCGATCACGAGACCATCCTCAAGGCCGGCAAGCGCGCCGCCGAGATGGCCAAGCACGGCACCCGCGAAGAGAAGTCCGGCAAGTTCCTGCCGCCGCCCGGTTGGAAGGGCCATCTGGTCACCGCCGCCGACGCGGCGCCGCCCCGCCGTCGCAGGAAGGCCTGACCCTCTCCTCCCTGTCGCGGTAGCGATGGGGTGGGGGACCGCGCCCGACGGGGGGGGTGGAGGGGTCCGCCGAGGCGCGACGACACCCCTCCGTCTCGACGGCTGCGCCGCCGATCCACCTCCCCATCAACGATGGGGAGGAGAGAACCCGCCTCCCCTTCCCCGGCCGGGAAGGGAGAGCCAAATGCCGCCAGCCAACGCATTGACGCTGCTCAAACCCCCGCCGCATCAACCGCTTGCGCGTTTCTCGCGGCGACTTGCCAGCCGCAGCTGAAATCCGGGGCATCCTGCCTGCGGTCCCGTCGCATGGGAGGGCTCGTCTTGGCCTGCGACCTTGCGGGCGGCGGGAGCGGAGGAAACGGGAGGCCACGGGGGTCTAAACCTCGCGGCGCCGGCGTCGGGGATCGCCCCTGCGTTTGGAGGATCGAGGGGGATACTCGGTCCCACCGGGGACGGGATCGCCAGGCCCGCCCGCCCGTCGCAGGCTTATGGGGTTAGGCGATAAGACCGCCACCATCCCACGCCCCGAGCTTGCAGACATAATCCTTCGTGCGGGGCGTCAGCTTTCGTCGAAACGGTAACCCAACTCACACAGACCGGGCGAAGGCCCGGCGCCCCGCCCGCCCTCCCGCCGTTCAAACCGCGCCGCGCCTTGATCTGCGCACGCGGCGCCCGCGCCTGCGCGCCCCTCGCCGGAGAGCCCCCATGGCCAAGCCGAAACCCGCCCGTCCGCGTCCGCCCGCGCCCGAACCCTGGATCGACTCCCGCACCGGCCTGCCGATGACGCCCGAGCGCGAGGAGGAGCTGCGGCGCGAACTGTCCGAGCGCTACGACCAGCTCGAAATCATGCTGGCGCAAAAGCGGGCCGAGGCGGAGGAGCGCGCCCGCATCCGCCGGATGCAGGCGCAGGCCGCGTCCGACTGATCAAAACCGCGCGCGGACGGGAAAGCTGTGCCACAAGGCGGGACGGACCGACCTGCCGGCAGCGCCATGCACATCCTGATCGCCCATGAATCGCCGATCCCCGTCACCGCCTACGGCGGGACCGAGCGGGTGATCTGGGACCTGGCGCGCGGGCTGGTGGCGCGCGGGCATCGCGTGACCTTTCTGGTCCCCGACGGCTCCACCTGCCCCTTCGCCGCCGTGCAGCCGATCCGCCCCGGCGTCCCCTGGCGCGAGCAGGTCGGGCGCGACGTCGACATCGCCCATTTCCAGTTCAAGCCGGACGAGGACCTGGACGTCCCCCTCCTCGTCACCGAACACGGCAACTGCCAGCCGCCCTCGCCGTTTCCGCTGAACACCGTGTTCGTCTCGGCCGACCATGCGCGCCGCCACGGCGCCGAATGCTTTGTCCACAACGGCCTGGACTGGAGCAGCTATGCTCCCGTCGACTGGGACCGGCCGCGATCCGGCTACCACTTTCTCGGCAAGGGCGAGTGGCGGCTGAAGAACCTGCGCGGCGCGATCCGCGTGGCCGAGCGCGCCGGAGAGCGCATCGAGGTGCTGGGCGGTGTGCGCTTCAACGTGCGGCGCGGCCTGCGCTTCACCCTTTACCGCCGCGCGCGCTTTCACGGCATGGTCGGCGGCCAGAGGAAGTTCGACGTGCTGAACGGCTCGCGCGGCCTGATCTTTCCCGTGCGCTGGAACGAGCCGTTCGGCATGGCGGTGATCGAGAGCCTGTATTTCGGCTGCCCCGTCTTCGCCACGCCCTACGGCGCCCTACCCGAGATCGTAGGCGAGGAGCACGGCGTCCTCTCCGCCGACGCCCGCGTCCTGGCCGATGCGGTGCGCGCAAACCGGTTCGACCCCCGCGCCTGCCACGCCCGCGCCGTGGACGTCTTCAACGCCGAGCGTATGACCGACCGCTACCTCGCACTCTACGACCGCGTCCTCTCCGGCGAGACCCTGAACCCGCGCCCGCCGCAGCTCACCGACCTCGACCGCAACCTGCCCTGGGTCAGTTGAGCGGGTTCAGGTCGCGCGGCGGCCGGATCCTGCGCCAGCGCGCCTCCACGAACGCAAAGGCCCCGAACGCCATCAGCCCCACCGCCGTCAGCCCCAGCATCCACGACCCGCCCGGCTGGCTCTCCAGCGCATCCAGCGCGCCGCCGAAGTCCGTCACCTCCCGCGCCTTGGCGTGCAGCCCCGCCAGGATCACGAACACCGCCAGCGGCAGATAGGCGAAGCCCCGCGCCGCATAGCCCGCCCTCGCCAGCGGCGTCACCCGCCGGCACACCTGGGCCGAACAGCTCAACTCGTGCGCGAAATCCTCGCGGAAAGCCCTGACGATGTTGCCGATCCCGACGCCCAGAATGACCAGCCCCACGCCGATCAGCAGCAGCTCCCCGAACGGCAGGGCCAGCACCTCGGCCGCCTTTTGCTGGTTCTCGGCCGCGTCCCCCTCGCCCCCGCCCGCCTCGTCCAGATACTCGAACACCGTGGAGGCCAAGAGACCATAGAACAGCGCGCTCAGGCCCTGCCCGATCCGCGTCGCCCAGCCCTTCAGGTCCGAGCCCTCGTTGTCCGCATCGAACACCGCCTGCACGACGCGCCACAGCACGAACGCCCACAGGCCGCAGCCCAGCAGCATCAGCCACACCCGCCCGAACGGCTGCTCGGCCAGCCAGCCCGCCGCCCCCGACGAGCCGACCGCCCCGCCTATCCGGTCCATCGCGGCCAGCAGCGTCAGCGCCCCCGCCGACAGATAAACAAAGCCCCGCGCCCCATAGCCGACCCGCGCCAGGGCGGTCAGCGCCATCTGGTGCGGCTGGGCCGGGCTTCGGCGCTGCAAGAGCGAGATCATCGGCGGCTCCTTAGGCCCACTGACTGCAACGCTTGCGGGAGCCTCCCGGGACTTGCGCCATAGGAAAGCTTCAAAGGCTTGGACATTTTCGCGTATCGCGCGTATTCATAAAGATGAACGGCAGGGCCTGTCATGCGCCTCTACGAATTCATCTTTATCGACGCCAAAGGCGGCCGCCCGGTCATGGACATGTCCGAGTGGCCCGATGATCAGCAGGCCGCGCAATCCGCGTTCAGTCAGCTTGACGACCACGCCTCCTGCCTCGGAGTTGAAATCTATCAAGGTCAGCGGCTGGTCGGCCGGGTGGAGCGACCGGACGATCGCCGGCGTCCGCCCGCGACCGCCTGGCCCAACGCCCTGCTTCCTTAAATCTCCTGATTGAAGGCGCCGATCTCCGGATAGGCGGCCAGGCGCGGCTTGACCTCCTTGCGGAACAGGTCGCGCATGTCGTCTTCCGAGCGCATGCTCTCGACCACCACCACCAGCTCCGGCTTGTTGGACGAGGCGCGCACCAGCACCCATGAGCCGTCCTCCAGGTGCACCCGCACGCCGTTGACGGTGATGGCCTCCACGATCCTGCGGCCCAGGATGGAGTCGCCCCGCTCGGCCATGGCGGAATATTCGGCCACGATCCGCTCCAGCACCTCGTACTTCAGCTCGTCGTCGCAGTGCGGGCTCATGGTCAGGGAGGTCCAGGCGTCCGGCAGGGCCGCCTTCAGCTCGCTGAGCTTCTTGTCCGGATTGCGGTCCAGCATGGCCAGCACGGCCGAGGCCGCGACCAGCCCGTCGTCGTAGCCGTTGCCCAGCGGCCCGGCCATGAAGAAGTGGCCCGACTTCTCGAACCCGGCCAGGGCGCCGATCTCGGCGGTCTTGCGCTTGATGTAGCTGTGGCCCGTCTTCCAGTAGACGGTGTTCGCCCCGTTCGCCTTCAGCACCTCGTCGGTCTTGTACAGGCCCGTCGACTTCACATCGACGACAAAGGTCGAGTTGGGGTGGATCCTGGACAGGTCGCGGGCCAGCATCAGGCCGATCTTGTCGGCGAAGATCTCCTCGCCCGTGTCGTCCACCACGCCGCAGCGGTCGCCGTCGCCATCGAAGCCGAGCGCCAGGTCCGCCCCCGTCTCCCGCACCTTTTCGGCCATCTGCATCAGCATGGCGTGGTCTTCGGGGTTCGGATTGTACTTCGGGAAGGTGAAGTCGAGCTCGGTGTCCATTTCGATCACCTCCACCCCCATGCGGCGCAGAGCCTCGGGCGCGAACGCGCCGGCGGTGCCGTTGCCGCAGGCCGCGACGACCTTGAGCGGCCGGCTGACCTTCACCTTGGCGGCGACGTCGGCGATGTAGCGTTCGCGGAAGTCCTCCACGCGCACCAGCTTGCCGCCTTCGCGCTCGACGCCCTGCCCGTTCAGCACGATCTCCTTCAGCCGCCCGATCTCGTCCGGGCCAAAGGTCAGCGGCGGGTTGGCTCCCATCTTGACCCCCGTCCAGCCGTTCTCGTTGTGGCTGGCGGTGACCATGGCGACACATGGGGCCTTCAGCTCGAACTGGCCGAAATAGGCCATGGGCGACAGGGCGAGCCCCACGTCCAGCACCTCCATGCCGCCCTGCATCAGGCCGATGATCAGCGCCTGCTTGACCGACAGGCTGTAGCCGCGGAAGTCATGGCCGGTGACGATGCGGGGCTCGACGCCGATCTCATGCACATAGGTCGCCAGACCCAGGCCCAGCGCCTGGATGCCCAGCAGATTGATCTCTTTTTCCAGGATCCACCGTGCGTCGTACTCGCGAAAGCCCGTCGGCTTGACCAGCGCCTCGGTCTCGTAGGCGGCCGTGTTCGGCTTCAGATCCTGGCGGGGCTTCAACATGGCGGTCCTTGGAGACAAGACGGGAAAAGGGGGCATCAGGGCCAGACGACGGCCAGCACGACCAGCAGCACCGCCGCCAACGACACCAGCGGAAAGAACAGTCGGTCGGACATAAGCTTGGCTATAGAGAGCCCCCGATGAGGCTTCAACAACGCGGAAGCTGGACGATGGATGCGGAGCCCGAGGACTTCGCGGCGAAAACTTGACCGTCCATCCTTGCGGGCCTACCCCAAACCCCCCGTTCGCCGTCACGGAACCGCCATGTCCCGCCTGATCCTTCTTCGCCACGGCCAAAGCCAGTGGAACCTCGAGAACCGCTTCACCGGCTGGGTCGACGTGGACCTGACGGCCGAGGGCGAGGCGCAGGCGAAGCGCGGCGGCGAACTGATCGCCGAAGCCGGCTTCAAGCCTGCGGTGATGTTCACCTCAGTTCTCACGCGGGCGCAGCGGACCGGCCAGATCGCGTTGGAGGCGGCGAAGCTGTCGGATACGCCGGTGATCGCCGACTGGCGTCTGAACGAGCGTCACTACGGCGGCCTGACCGGGCTGAACAAGGCCGAGACGGCGCAGAAGCACGGCGAGGATCAGGTCAGGATCTGGCGACGCAGCTATGACACGCCTCCGCCCCCGCTGGCGCCGGGCGGCGACTACGACTTCGCGGCCGACCCCCGCTACGCCGGCCAGGCCATTCCGGACACCGAAAGCCTGAAGACCACCCTGGACCGGGTCCAGCCGTATTGGGACGCAGAGATCGCGCCGCGCCTCAAGGCTGGAGAGGACGTGCTGATCGCGGCCCACGGCAACTCTTTGCGCGCCATCGTCAAGCTGCTGTTCGCCGTGCCCGACGACCAGATCGTGGGCGTGGAGATTCCGACCGGAAATCCGCTTGAGATCGAGCTGGACGCCGATCTCAAGCCCACCGCCGTGCGCTACCTCGATCAGAGCCGGGCCGAAGCCCTGCCGCCCCTGCAATGAGCTGGTCCGACGACGACCGCGCCTTCATGGCCCGCGCCATCGACCTGGCGACCGCCCGCATGGGCGAGACCTGGCCCAACCCGGCGGTGGGCTGCGTCATCGTCAAGGACGGCCGCGTCCTGGCCGAAGCCGCCACCGCCCCCGGCGGCCGCCCGCACGCGGAGGAACAGGCCGTTCCCGCCGCCGGTGCAGACGTCCAAGGCGCCACCGCCTATGTGACGCTGGAGCCCTGCGGCGCCCGCTCGTCGGGCCGCAAGTCCTGCGCCCACTTCCTGGCCGAAGCCGGCGTATCGCGCGTCGTCATTGCCTGCCTGGACCCTTCGCCCTTTGCGTCCGGACGCGGGACCGAGCGGCTGCGCGGACGCGGCCTGCAGGTCGAGACCGGACTGATGTGCGAAGAAGGCGAGACCCTTTGCGAGGGCTTCCTGCACCGTCTCGAGACCGGGCGCCCCATGGTGCGGATCAGCCGTGACGGTCAGGGCTTCGACGGCCGCTTCGCCGCCTCGCCCAAGGCCGACCTGGTCACCGAACTGAAGCGGCTGGGCGAGGCGGGCTACACCCGGCTGTGGACCTCAGCCGGAGAGTTGGCGGACGCCTTGCGCGAACAAGGGCTGCTGACGGAATCTTAAAGCGAAGCCGCTAGCCTCGTCTCATGGCCGAGGCTCTCGACACCACCCAGCGCCGTCGCCTGACGCAGGCGGAAGTCGACCTGATCTGCGCCAGGCACGACCGGCTGTTCTCCGCCCGTCCCGGCGGCGCCCGGGCCGTCTTCTCCTGGATGGACCTGACGGGCCTCAGCCTGAAGGGCCGAAACCTCGCCGACGCCGACTTTTCGGCCGCCTGCCTGGGCGGCTGTGACCTGTCGGGCGCCAAGCTCGACAACGCCAACTTCTTCGGCGCGGACATGCAGGACGCGGTCCTGGCCGACGCCAGCCTGCGCCGCGCCGACCTGCGCGGGGCCTGTCTGCGGGGGGCCGACCTTTCGGGCGCCGATCTGTTCGAGGCCGACCTGCGCGAAGGCACCATCGCCGCCGCCGACGCGCGCCTGGGCTTTCGCGTCATCGAACCTCGCCAGCGTCAGGACACCGAGGCCGTGGGCGCGTGCCTGGCCGGCGCCAACCTGCAGCGCTCCAAGATGTCGGGCGTCATCGCCGTCAAGGCTGACTTCTCCGGCGCGGTCATGAAGGACTGCAAGCTGGTGCGCGCCAACCTCAAGCAGGCCAGCTTCCGCGGCGCGGACCTCGCCGGCGCTGATCTGTCCGGCGCCGACCTGTCGGGGGCCGACCTGCGCGACGCCGTGCTGGTGGGCGTGAAATCGGCCATGTGGCGCACCGACGGCGCGGACATGGAAGGCGCGCTCACCGACACCCGCTCCGCCGCCCAGCCCCTGACCCGCATGCCGGCCGCCGAGATGCTGCGTGACCACGCCCGCTGGTGCGAGACGGGCGGCGCCGAGGGCCAGCCCTCGGTGTTCGACGGCGTCGACCTGCGGCCGCTGAAGTCGATCGTGGGCCTGAACCTCACCGCCCTGTCGGCCAAGGGCGCGGTCTTCTACGGCCTGGACATGGAGGGGGTGCAGCTTCAGGGCGCGCATCTGGAGGGCGCTGACCTGCGCTCGGCCCGCCTGCGACGCGCCGATCTGCGCGGCGCCCGGCTGAAGGACGCCCGATTGAACGGCGCCGACCTGCGCGAGGCGCAGCTCGGCCCCCTTATGCTCACCGCCGACCGCCTGCTGCCCGCCGACCTGTCTGGCGCGAACCTGCGGGGCGCGGACCTTTCGGGCGCCGACCTGCGCCGTGCGGTCATGGCCGGCTGCGACCTCGCCCGCGCCCTGTTCCACGGCGCCCAGACGCGTCAGGCAGACCTCGCCGGCGCAAATCTGACGGGCGTGCGCGGCCTGACCGTCGATCAGGCCGCCTAGCCTACGCTCAGGCCAGCGCCTTCAGCCGATCGACCAGATCGGTCTTCTCCCAGCTGAAGCCGCCGTCGGCGTCCGGCTCACGGCCGAAGTGGCCATAGGCGGTGGTGCGGGCGTAGATCGGCTTATTCAGCCGCAGGTGCTCGCGGATCGCGCGCGGCGTGGCCCCGCCGATCATCGCCGGCAGCTCGCGCTCCAGCACCGCCTCGTCGATCTTGCCCGTGCCGTGCAGGTCGACGTGCACCGACTGCGGCTGGGCCACGCCGATGGCGTAGCTCAGCTGGATGGTGCAGCGATCCGCCAGACCCGCCGCCACCACGTTCTTGGCCAGGTAGCGCGCCGCGTAGGCCGCCGAGCGATCCACCTTGGTCGGATCCTTGCCGGAAAAGGCGCCGCCGCCGTGCGGAGCCGCGCCGCCGTAGGTGTCCACGATGATCTTGCGGCCCGTCAGGCCGGTGTCGCCGTCCGGCCCGCCGATCTCGAAGATGCCGGTGGGATTGATGTGCCAGACGGTATTCTCGTCGGTGAAGCCTTCGGGCAGCACCTCCAGGATGTAGGGCTTGACCACCTCGGCCACCTCGCCGGCCTTGCCCGCCGCATGCTGGGTCGACAGCACGATGGAGGTGGCGCGCACCGGCTTGCCGTTCTCGTACTGGATCGTCACCTGGCTCTTGGCGTCCGGCTCCAGGATGGTGCCGCCGTTGTGGCGCACCTCGGCCAGCCGCTTCAGGATGTTGTGGCTGTAGGCCAGCGTCGCCGGCATCAGCTCGGGCGTCTCGTTCGACGCATAGCCGAACATGATGCCCTGGTCGCCCGCGCCCTCGTCCTTTTCGTTGGTCGAGTCGACGCCGACGGCGATGTCGGCCGACTGGGCGTGCAGATGGCAGGCGTAATCCGCCGTCTCCCAGTGAAAGCCGTCCTGCTCATAGCCGATGTCCTTCACCGCCGCCCGCACCAGCGGCTCAAGGCTGTCGATGATGGCTTGGGTGAAGGCTTCGTTCTGCTCTTTCGTATTCCCAGGCTGCGTCGCCCGCACCTCGCCGGCCAGCACGATGCGCTGGGTGGTCACCAGCGTTTCGCACGCCACGCGCGCCTCGGAGTCCTGCGCAAGGAAGGCGTCGACCACCGTGTCCGAGATGCGATCCGCCACCTTGTCGGGGTGCCCCTCCGACACGCTCTCGGAAGTGAAGAAAAAGGACGAACGAGCGGCCAAGGAAGGCTCCTGTCAGCGATCAGCCGGCAAGACATATAAAGATATGCTTATATCTTCAAGAGAGCTTTCCAGGATCGTCGCCGACACCGCGCGCGCTTCGAGCCGCCATGTGCTGGAGCGCTCTGGGCGTGAACGGTCGCCCGACAACCGCTGCGCTAATGCGCCGTCTCCAGCCTACGGCGGAGATCCGAATGATGATTAATGGAAAGGTGGTGCCGCTTGCGTGACTCGAACACGCGACCCCCTCATTACGAAATCGACTCAAGCCCGACCGTCAAAGTCAAGCGGGCCAAGGCTCTGAAGGGCAATCCGCGTCCCTCGATTCCGCCCTACCCACGGACATCCCAAACCGGCCCAACCGCCTGGTTCACGCGCTTCCTAGCTAACGCGCGCAAACTCAGACCAAGTCCGAAATTCCACCTCCGCCATACCTGCGCCCCCCTTCTTCGTGGCGCTCCAATGGCGAGGAGCGGTCGCAGCGGTGTTGATGCACCACGGCAGGTGCAGACGGGAAGGGCTCCCGTGGCACAGGGCGGTATACGGCCTAAGACCGCAAAGCGGTCGTTATGAACTTCATCTACGGGTGGAAAGCGGTCGCTCAGAGACTGAGCTTAATCTTCTGCAAGCCAGCACCATCGAAGTTATCGGGTGCAAGCCACGCTTCGTATGCGGGCTTGACCCGATGCCAGTCCTCTCTGGTCATCGAGAACCATGCGGTGTCACGGTTCTGACCTTTCACCACCATATGGCTTCTGAAAAGGCCCTCGAACGCGAACCCGAACCGTTCCGCTGCGCGCTTTGACGGTAGATTGGCGTTGTCACATTTCCATTCGAGACGGCGATAGCCGAGTTCGTCAAACACGAAGCTCGCAAACAAGAACAACGCTTCAGTTGCGGCTCGCGTCCGAGCAAGTGCCGGTCCCCAAAGAATGTTGCCAACTTCGATCACGCCATGAACGGGATCAATCCGCATCAGAGATTGGCGACCTTCAGCACGGCCTGTGGCCTTGTCGATCACCGCAAAGAACAAGGGATCGTCTGACGATGATGCCTTATCTAACCATCGTTTGAAGGCGGCGTGATCCGCTGGGGGATCATCGAAGAGATAGCGAAAGCGGTCGTCGGCTCCGGGTTGCTCCGCAGACTCGAATAGTTCGAGATCGTGCTTCTGCGCGTCGAGAGGCTCAAGGCGGACATATCGACCGTCGATCACGATACGGCTTGGGCGACGAACGCCGCTCCAACCGTTCAGCTTTTCCATTACTATCTCCGTTTGCGGCGCACCCTCGACGTTTCGTTGTCCCCCATCAAGTTGGCGGGCCTTCACTTTGTCCGTCGATATATGTCCGCACCGGGTCGGTTCACGAAATCCGCCCCCATCCCGGAACCGGACACATACCCGCCTCTAGGGGCTCCGCGCCCGGCGCTCTAAACGATTCCGGTAGTCTTGCTCGCCGACCGGCCTAAACTACGGGCATGGCTATCTCCCCCGACATCGCCCTCGTTCATGTCAGCCTCGACGACACCCAGCCCCCAATCTGGCGGCGTTTCGCAACGCCCGTGACCACCAGCCTCAAGGGGCTTCACGACCTCGTTCAGGCGGCCATGGGCTGGCAAGACTACCACTTGTGGCAGTTCGACACCGCGCAGCGTCGCTATGGCGTGCCAGACCCGGATTACGTCACCGCCCCACCGACCATTCGGGCGTCTGGTGTGAAGATCGCCACCCTGATCGCACGCGGCGAACTGGCCCTGACCTACACCTATGATTTCGGGGACAACTGGCGTCACACAATCCGGATTGAAGGCATAGAGACTGCCCAACCCCAACTGACCTATCCCGCCTTCATTGACGGCGAGGGACGCTGCCCGCCAGAAGACGTGGGCGGAACATCCGGGTTCGAGGACTTCCTTGACGCGGCTGCCAAGCCCAGACACCCTGAACACCACACCGTGCTCGATTGGTATGGTGATCCCTTCGATCCTCAGGACATCAATCGCCAGATGATCGACCTTCGCTTTGGTCAGATCGCCAGACGGCGGCGCAACCGGACGATAGGGGTCAGCAGATGATCGACGGAGGTTTGAACTGACGGGGCTGAAGATCGCGTTTGTGGCCATAGGGGCAGTGGCCGCTTTACGCGCGCTGTCTGACAGCTGGCGGCCAGCACTGTATGAATGATGTAGGGCGATCAGGCGTTCGGACCTCGCATGGGCCCGGGTGCGGCGGCCCGACAGCATCATCCCGATGCTTCCACGTCGAGCCGCTTTCCCCAGGGCTATCCTTTGGCTTTACCGGCTTTCTCCCTCAGGGCCGCTTGAAGCTGACTGTGGACCTCGGCTGTGAGCGTGAGCTCCGTCCATGCCATTGCCTGCGCCCACAGTTTTGCTCGGGCCTCCGGATTTGGCTCTGCGTTAGCTTGCTTGCGCGCCTTGGCCGCTTCGGCTCGATATTTGTCGACTGTCCTCATGTGTGCATCCGCCCTGTTTGAGACTGCGTAGCTGATGCGTCACCGGCATGGCGACGGACAAGACAAAAAAATGAAGGCCCCCACCCGCACCCCGACGTGACGCCAGGATGCGGGTGAAGCGCTTGGGTTCAGAACGCCGACTGCTTGGCCGCCCCGGCCTCGACCGCCTTCAGCAGGGTGTCGTTGGCAAGGTGGGCGTACCGTTGGGTACTCTGGTAGTTGGCGTGGCCCAGCACCTTGCCGACGGCGAACAGATCGACACCGCTGTTGACCATGAAGGACGCCGCCGAGTGCCGCAGGTCGTGCAGGCGTAGACCCGGCAGGTTGGCTTCCTTTATGGCGTTCTGCCAACCATGCTTGATCGACACGAAGGGCTTGTGGGTCTCAGGGTTCGGAATGAGCCACTGACACCCCTTGAAGCGCGGCAGCGCCTCGATGATCGCCACG
This sequence comes from Pseudomonadota bacterium, assembly GCA_023456105.1. Classification (GTDB taxonomy): domain Bacteria; phylum Pseudomonadota; class Alphaproteobacteria; order Caulobacterales; family Caulobacteraceae; genus Brevundimonas. The sequence continues at coordinate 22,393 of JAEYAO010000039.1, forward strand.
GCTGCTGTTGAGAGCGGGACGTATCGAGGCTTACCCGTCTTGCTGTCCGGGATGAACCATGACCGGCGCTCGACATCGACGTTCTTCCACTTAGCGTCCAGCAGTTCGCGCAGCCGCGCCCCTGTCAGGAGCAGCAGGCCGACAATGTGCTGCAGCTGCGGATTCTGCGACGCCGCCACAGCTGTCTTCAGCCGTCCCGCCTCCTCTGTGGTCAGGAAGCGTTCGCGGGCGTTGTTCAGCGGTGCACGAGGGATGCCCCGAGCCGGGTTCTTCTCCGTGCCCGGTATGTCCCAGCTGGCCCCGAGGACGAAGGACCTACCCAGGACGATCCTGAGCTTCTCCACCGATGACGCGGACAACCCCTTCGCCCGCTTCTCGTCCAGCCATTGGCCGACCGCCCGGCTGTTCATGTCGGTCAGGCGCGTCTTGCCCCATCGAGGGAGCAGGTGCACCCGGATGACGCTCTCAACGTCCTCGTAGGACTTCCGTCCCTTGAAGGACTCGAGATGCTTGGCGGCCAGCTCACTGTAGAGGGGAATGGCCTTCGCCAGCGCCTTGGTGGCGGCGGGGTTGCCGCCCATCACCACCTCGGACCTCAACTGCTGCGCCTTCTTCCTGGCCGCAGCGCAGGTGATGTCATCCACGCCGCCGATCTTGTGCTGCCGCTGAATCCCGCCTTGGTCCATGAACCTCAAGGCGTATGTGCCTTTCCCGCTGGATCGGCGTTCCAGCAGGAATCCAGGAATGATGGTGTCGTAATAGTCGGTCTTGTTCTTGCCGACCTCGCAGCCGGCCTTGTCGACGAACGCCTGAGTCAGGTGCGCCTTTGGCATGGGTAGTCTCCTTGCATGTTTGATGATCGGCGGGCGAGCGCCGTCGGGCCGCCCTGGAGAGCGGTCGGGTTGGGGTGGGTTGGTCTAGAGCGGGGCGAGGCCCGCGATGCCCCCAGAGCGGGCCGTAGAGGCCACGCGTCGGGGGCGGGGATGGTGGGGGGATGGGCGGGGGCGAGAGGCCGCCCCCCGGGCCGCGTTCCGGCCCCTTCGGATCGCCGGACTCCTGCCGTAGCCGAGGCTACCAACTGCCGGCGGGCGAGTTGGTCAGGGGGCG
>JAEYAO010000053.1 GCA_023456105.1 Pseudomonadota bacterium
GGCCTCGGCGACCGAGGCGGATCGCGCCGGCCGCGCCGCCGACGCCGCCGCCTCTCAGGCTCGAGAGGCGCGCGCCGGCCTCGCCGCCCGTGCAGACGCCGCCGCTGAACGGCTAGGCGAGGCGGAGGCTAATCTGCGAGAGGGCGCCGGCCTGTCGCCGGAGGAACTGGAGCGCAAGCTGACCGCCGATGCGGTGGCGCGCCCGCCGGACGCGGCCGGCGCCGAGGCCCTGCTGATCGGGCTGGAGCGCGAACGCGAGCAGCTGGGGGCCGTCAATCTGCGGGCCGAGGACGAGGCAGTGGAGTACGCGGAGCGGCTGAACAGCATGCGATCCGAGCGCATCGACCTGACCCAGGCCATCGCCCGCCTGCGCGACGGCATCGATGAACTGAACGCCGAGGGACGTGAGCGCCTGGTGGCGGCGTTCGACATCATCAACGACAACTTCAAGGCCCTGTTCGCCGCCCTGTTCGGCGGCGGCGAGGCCGAGCTGAAGCTGGTCGAAAGCGACGATCCGCTGGAGGCGGGCCTCGAGATCTACGCCTGCCCGCCCGGCAAGCGGCTGTCGGTCATGAGCCTGATGAGCGGGGGCGAGCAGGCGTTGACGGCGGCGGCGCTGATCTTCGGCGTCTTTCTGGCCAATCCGGCGCCCGTCTGCGTGCTGGACGAGGTGGACGCGCCGCTGGACGACGCCAACGTCGACCGCTTCTGCCGCATGCTGGACGAGATGCGCAAGCGCACGGACACCCGCTTCATCGTCATCACCCACAATCCGGTGACCATGAGCCGTATGGACCGCCTCTACGGCGTCACCATGCCCGAGCGCGGCATGAGCCAACTGGTCAGCGTCGATCTGACCCAGGCGGAAAGGATGGTCGCATGATCGCACCGGCCCTGATTCTGGCCCCGGTGGTGGCTCTGACGTCGCCGAGCGAACCCCGGCTGGTGGAGACGGGCGTCGGGCGGTTTGCCGTGTTCGCCGACACCGCCTCGATCCGGCGCGAGGGCGACGTGGCCTATATGCGCGAGCTGCAGGTCGTGGAGACCGGCTTCGAGGTCGGCGGAACAATCTATGTCGGCGGCTGGTCGCGCTGGGCGTTTGACTGCGTCGCCGGCACGGCGGACCGGCTGGACTTCGCCTCGCTGCGGAGCGACGGAAGCGAGGGGCCGGCCACACCCGATCCCGCCCCGGCCTTCCCGGCGGCGCCGGGCGGAGACGCCGCCGAACTGATGGCTGTGGCGTGCGGCGGACAAACCGCGCCACATGCGCTGAGCCTATCGGAGGCGATCATCCGGGGCCAGGCTGCGCTGGCCGAGTGACGCCGTCTCAGGCGTGCCGCTGTCGGGACTTCCGCCGGGTCCGCTGAGCGGTGGGCTTGTGGGGCCGGACGTCGTGTGCGGACGCTCTTCCCCTTGCGGCCATTCCAGGCGATCGCGGGGCAGGGCCTCGCGGCATTGGTCGCGCATGAAGGCCATCAGCTTTTCGCGAATCTCGCAACGCAGGTCGAAGGCGACCGGCGCCGAGCGCGCGCTGGCGAGACAGCGGACCTGCAGCACCCGCTCGGTGATGTCGGTCACCTGCATCACCTGCACGTCGCCGTCCCACAGCCTGGAGTTCTTGACGATGTCTTCGAACGCCGCGCGCAGCCGGTCGATCGGGGCCTCGTAGTCGACATAGAAGAAGGCCGTTCCGATCAGGCGAGCGTTGTCGCGGGTCCAGTTCTGGAACGGGGTGGTGATGAAGTAGCTGAGCGGCAGCACCATGCGACGCCAGTCCCACAGCTTGACCACCACATAGGTGGCGCTGATCTCCTCGACATTGCCCCACTCGTTCTCGACGATCACGGCGTCGTCGATGCGGATCGGCTGGGTCAGGGCGATCTGGATGCCGGCCACCATGTTGGTCAGGATGGGCTGCAGGGCGAGGCCCGCGATGATGCCCACCACGCCGGCGGACGCCAGGAGGCTGACGCCCCACTGACGGAAACCCGAGATCGTCATCAGGGCCAGGCCCACGGTGACGATCACCAGGATCACCTTGACCACCCGCTGGAGGATTCGGGTCTGGGTCAGGTGCTTGCGCGCCAGGAGGTTGTCCTCGACAGCGACGTTGTACCGCTTCAGGTGGACCACGGTCCACATGTCCAGCACGCCCGAGACCAGCCAGCCGCTGGCCAGGATGAAGACGAACAGCAGCACCGAGCGGATCAGGGCGGACGGCTCGGGGTCCAGGGGCGAGACGCTGACGCCGATGCCGATGGCGACGATGACCAGCAGCACCCGCAGCTTGACGCGCGCCCGCTCCACCACCCCGCGCCAGAAGACGTCGCGGTTCTTCACCAGACGCCGCAGAATGGCGAAGACGATGCGGTGCGCCAGCAGGCCGCCGCCGACGAAGACCGCCAGAACGATCAGCACCACGGCCCATTCCGGAAGCCAGTCGAACCTGTGCCACAGGCGCAGAGTCTCTCGGGTCAGGTCAGTGATCCAGGGAGGCATGGGGCATAGGACGCGCCACCCCCCGAACAGTTCCCGCCAAGCTTCACCGACCCGTGCAATGCGCGCCGGAGTAAGAGCCTAGAGGCCGGCCGTCCGCTCGGTGAGGTCGGCGAGGCGCGCGGCGGCGTCGGGAATGGCGACGGAGCGCGCGCCGTCCGACATGGCGGCGAGCCGCGCCGGGTCGGACAGGATCTGCTGCAGGGTCACCGCCAGCCGCTCCACCGTCAGGGCGTCCTCCAGGATGACCTCGGCGGCGCCGGCGTCCACCAGGGCCTTTGCGTTCAAACGCTGGTGGTCGTCGGTGGCGATCTTCAACGGGATCAGCACGGACGGCAGGGCGCACACCGCCAGTTCCGCGCAGGTCGAGGCGCCCGCGCGGCCGATCACCAGGTGCGAGGCCGACAGCCGGCTGGCCATGTCGCGGAAGAAGGGCGCCACCTCCGCGTCGATCCCGGCCTCCAGATAGATCTGGCGCGCCTCGTCCATGCTCTCGGGCCGGGCCTGCTGATGCACGATCAGGCGACGGCGCAGGCCCTCCGGAAGGGCGGCCAGCGCGCGCGGCGTGGTCTCGGCCAGGAGGCGGGCGCCCTGGCTGCCGCCCGTCACCAGCACGCGGATCGGACCGTCCTCGGCGGGCGGGGCGTAGGCGCCGTCGAACACCGCGCGGATGTCGGCGCGCACGGGGCTGCCGACCACATGGGCGCGGCCCTGCACCTTCTCCGGCGCATGCTGCAGCGTCGGAAAGGAGGAGGCGACGGCCTTCATATAGGGGGCGAGGATGCGGTTGGTGCGGCCCAGCACCGCGTTCTGCTCGTGGATCAGGGTGGGTCGGCCCTGGGTGATCGCCGCCACCAGCGCCGGCGCCGAGGGATAGCCGCCAAAGCCCACCACCACGTCCGCGCCCAGCCGGTCGAACGCGGTTCGCGCCTGCATCACGCCCCGGAAGATGGCCGAGCCGGCCTTGAGCATGCCGAGCGGGCCGGACGCCGTGGCCGCATCCAGCGACAGCCGCTCCTCGGCCGGAAAGCCGTGGGCGTAGACCTCGCCCCTGTGATCGCTGGCCAGCACCACCCGCCAGCCGCGGCCGATCAGTTCGCGCGCCAGCGCCTCGGCCGGAAACATATGGCCGCCGGTGCCTCCGGCGGCGACAACGCAGAGCTTGGACATGTCCCGCCCTTACAGCAAGCGCCGCCGTGTCCCAAGGGTCGCGCCGGGCTCATAGGCGCCAGGCCTGCGCCGTGTCAGCGCCAGCGCCAGCCCCATGGTTAGCCCCATGGCCAGCATCGACGATCCGCCATAGCTGATGAAGGGCAAGGTCATGCCCTTGGTCGGGATCAGGTTCAGGTTCACCGCGATGTTGATGCAGGCCTGCAGCCCGATCAGCATGAACAGCCCCGCCGCCGCCGTCTGCTCGAACGGGTCGTTCAGCTTCATGGCCTTCTTCATGCCGCGCAGGACGATAAAGGCGTAGAGGCCGATCATGATCAGGCTCAGGATCAGGCCGAACTCCTCGGCGCCGACCGAATAGATGAAGTCGGTGTGCAGGTCGGGTACGCGCCGCTTCATCACCCCTTCGCCCACGCCGCGCCCGATCAGGCCGCCGGCGCGGATGGCCTGCGAGGCGCTGTCGATCTGGTGGGTGTCCGTGGTCTCGGGCGAGAAGAAGCGGCTGAGGCGGTCGCGCATGTGCCCGAACACGAAATACAGAGACACCAGCCCCGCCATGCCAAGGCTCGCCAGCACCGCCATCCACTTGAACGGCACGCCCGCCATGAAGAAGACGGCCATGAAGGTGGTGGTGATCAGCAGGGTCTGGCCGATGTCCGGCTGGATCAGCAGCAGGCACACGGTCAGGGCGTAGAAGCCGAAAGCGATGGTGACGCCGGGCACGCCCCGCCCCTTCTGCGCCTCGGCGAACATCCAGGCGGCGAAGACGATCAGGCCGGGCTTGGCGAACTCTGAGGGCTGCAGGCTGAACGGCCCCAGATTCACCCAGCGCGCGGCGCCCTTCACCGTGTCGCCGATGAACGGCAGCGCGGCCATGACCACGATGGCCCCCAAGAGGGCCAGGATGGCGATGCGCCGCACGCCCTTGGGCGACAACAGCGACGAGCCCAGCATCAGGGTCAGACCCAGGCCGGAGAAGACCATCATCCGCCATGAGTAGTGGAACGGGTCCGAGATCGATTCATCGGCCAGGATGGCGGCGGGGCTGGAGGCGAAGCTCAGCGCCACGCCCAGCGCCATCAGCGCCAGCGCCGCACTCAGCAGGCCGCGATCGACGGTCCAGAACCATTTGGCCAGGGCGCTCTGGTCGTTGCGGGAGAAGGCGGGGGCGTAGGAACTGCTCATGCCGAGGGCTCCGGTGCGGCGCCGAGGTTCAGGACGGCGGCTCTGAACGCCTCGCCCCTGGCCTCGAAGTCGGGATACTGGTCAAAAGAGGCGCAGGCCGGCGACAGCAGCACCACCTGCGGGCCGCCTTCAACCTGCGCATCGGCGGCGGCGGCCTGGACGGCGGCCTCCATCGTGCGGGCGACGAGGTGCGGGACCGAGCCGAGCGCGTGTGCGAAATCGTCCGCCGCCTCGCCGATCAGATAGGCGCGGGCGATGCGGGGAAAGAGGTCGCGCAAGGCCTCTATGCCGCCGTCCTTGGCCCGGCCGCCCGCGATCCAGAAGACACAATCATAGCTGGCCAGCGCCTGACGGGCGGCGTCCGCATTGGTGGCCTTGGAGTCGTTGATGAAGCGGACCTCGCCCAGACTTCCCACCGCCTCCATGCGGTGCGCCAGACCGGGGAAGCTCAGCAGCCCCGCCACCGCCTGATCGTGCGACACTCCTACCGCGCGCGCCGCCGCATAGGCGAAGGCGGCGTTCTGGGCGTTGTGCCGTCCGGGGAGAGAGCGTGAAGCGGACAGGTCGACCTGCTGGTCGTCAATGATCAACGATCCGGGCCGCGCCAGATATCCTTCTCCCCTCGGGGGAGAAGGTGGGCCCGAAGGGCTCGGATGAGGGGACCTATCCTGCGAAGCCTCTTCGGAAGACGAACCCGCCCTATGCGGCCCCTCATCCGTCTCGCTGCGCGATCCACCTTCTCCCCCGAGGGGAGAAGGCTCCGTACATACGGGTTCGACCCTGCGCCCCTGCGCCGATAGCGTTCGCGCGATCTCGGCGCCCCATGCCTCATCCACCCCGACCAGCGCCAGCCTCGCATGAGTGAAGATCCGGCGCTTGGCGGCGACATAGCCTTCCATTCCGCCGTGCCGGTCCAGATGGTCGGGCGAGATGTTGGTCAGGATGGCCACGTCGGGCGCGAAGTGGTCGGTCAGGTCCAACTGATAGGAGGACGCCTCGATCACATAGACGGCGTCAGGCGTCGGCTCCGGCAAGGCCAGCACGCCGATGCCGATGTTGCCGCCGACGTGCACCGTCAGCCCCGCCGACTTCAGCACCCAGCCGATCAGGGCGGTGGTGGTGGACTTGCCGTTGGTGCCGGTGATGGCGACGACCTTGGGGCGCCGCGCCTGGGGCAAGGCGGCGATCGCGCGGGCGAACAGTTCAAGATCGCCGATCACCGGCACGCCGGCCGCTGTCGCCTTGTCCACCGTCCAGTGTGGACGGGGATGAGTCAGCGGCGCGCCCGGCGACAGCACAAGGGCGGCGAAGCCTGACCAGTCGGCGGTGGTCAGATCCTCGACCGCAAACCCTTCCGCCTGCGCCTGCATCCGCCCCGACACGCTGTCGTCCCAGAGGATCGGCTGCGCGCCTCCGGCCGCAAGCGCGCGCGCGGCCGTGAGGCCCGACCGCCCCAGGCCGAACACCGCGACCCGTCTGCCCTCATGGCCGGGAACCGGGATCATGCCGCTAGCGCAGCTTCAGCGTCGACAGGCCGACCAGCGCCAGGGCGCCGGCGATGATCCAGAAGCGGATCACCACCGTCGATTCCGGCCAGCCCATCTTTTCGAAGTGGTGGTGGACCGGCGCCATCAGGAAGATGCGCTTGCCCGTCAGCTTGAAGTAGCCGACCTGGATCATCACGGAGGCGGCCTCGACCACGAATAGGCCGCCGACGATGCCCAGCACCAGCTCGTGCTTGGTGGTTACGGCGATGGCGCCGAGCGCCCCGCCCAAGGCCAGCGAGCCTGTGTCGCCCATTAAGATCTTTGCCGGCGGGGCGTTGTACCAGAGGAAGCCCGCGCCCCCGCCGATGATGGCGGCGCAGAAGATCGACAGCTCGCCTGCGCCCGGCACGTGGTGGATCTGCAGATACTCCGAAAACACGAAGTTGCCGGCCAGATAGGAGATGACGCCGAACGCCCCGGCCGCGAACATCACCGGCACCGTCGCCAGACCGTCCAGACCGTCCGTCAGGTTCACCGCATTGGAGAAGCCCACGATGGTGAAGGCGGCGAAGGCCACATAGAACCAGCCGACGTTCAGCAGCACCGCCTTGAAGAACGGAAAGGCGATGGAGGTCTCCAGCCCCGGCGAGGTCGGCGAATAGGTCATCCACGCCACCGTCATCAGCCCGGCGACCAGCGACACGAGCGTCTGGGCCAGCAGCTTCTGCTTGGAGGTCAGGCCGGCCGAGGTCTGCTTGGTCACCTTGGCGTAGTCGTCGATGAAGCCCAGCACCCCGAAGGCCGCCGTGACGAAGGACACGATCCACAGGTAGGGATTGGTCAGGTCACCCCACAGCAGCACGCCCGCCCCGATGCCGGCCAGGATCATCAGCCCGCCCATGGTCGGGGTGCCGACCTTGGACAGGTGCGACACCGGCCCGTCCTCGCGGATCGGCTGGCCGCGGCCCTGCTTGGCGCGGATCCAGTTGATGAAGCGGCTGCCCATGGCCACGGCGACGATGGCGGCGGTGGCCAGCGCCAGCGCCGTCCGCACCGTCTGGTACTGGACCAGGTTCAGCAGCGGATACTGATGCGCCACGTCGGCGTAGTAGAGGTAGAGCAGGTAGAACATACTGGGTTTTCCTCCACCGCGTCAGGCGAGAGACAGGTCGGCGAGCGCGCGGGCGACCAGGGCGGCCTTTGAGCCGTTGGAGCCCTTGACCATGACCACGTCGCCGGGGCCGGCCAGCAGCGCGGCCTCGGCCGCCAGCTCGGCCGCCGACTCGCGCCAGACGCCGCGCCGGGACGTCGGCAGGGCGTCATAGAGCCAGCGCATCTGCGGCCCCGCCGCATGGACCATGTCCAGGCCCGCCGCGTCGATCGCTTCGGCAAGGCCTTCGTGCAGGCTGCGGCTCTGCTCGCCCAACTCCAGCATATCGGTCAGCACCACGATGCGCCGCCCTTCGGCGGGTCGCGTGCCCAGGGTGCGGAACCCCGCCGCCATGGATAGCGGATTGGCGTTGTAGCTTTCGTCGATCAGGGTGAAGGCCCCGCCCGGAGCGTCGACGGTCCGCACCCGCCCTCGACCCGCCAGCGGCTGGAACCCGGCCAGGGCCTCCAGAGCCGTGTCCAGCGGCACGTCGAGCGCTTCCAGCATCAGGATCACCGCCAGGCTGTTCAGCCCCCAGTGATGACCGCTCTGCGCCAGGCGATAGTCCATGCGCCGACCGTGCAGTTCGGTCGAGACGCGGGCGCCCTCGGCGTCGGGCTGGAAGTCCAGCAGCCGGGCGTCGTGGGCGCCGTTCGCGCCGAATGTCGCCAGACGGGCGCCGACCGCTCTGGCGTGCTCGGCCAGCACCGAGGCCTGAGCCACATCGCCGTTCGCCACGGCCACCCCGCCCTCGACCAGACCGTCGAAGATGGCCGCCTTTTCGCGCGCGACGCCCGCCTCGCCGTCGGCGAAGGCCTCGATGTGCACCGGGCCGACCGTGGTGACGCAGGCGGCGTGCGGCCGGACCATGCGCGACAAGGGCGCGATCTCGCCCGGCGCGTTCATGCCGATCTCGAACACCGCGCGTTCCGCGTCGCGCGGCATGCGCGCCAGCGTCAGCGGCACGCCGATGTGGTTGTTGTAGCTCTTGATCGAGCCGTGAGCGCGTCCGGCCAGATCCAGACCCGCGCGGATGGCCTGGGTCACGCTGGTCTTGCCGACGCTGCCGGTGACGGCGCCGCGCTTCACGCCCGGGCTGCGGTCCCGCGCCGCCGCACCCAGCGCCTCCAGCGCTTTCAGCGTATCGGAGACCTGCACGAACGGCCCGCCTTCCACCGGCCGCTCAACCAGAGCCAGGGCCGCGCCGGCCTGGAAGGCGGCCGCCGCGAACTCATGCCCGTCGCGCGCGCCCTTCAGCGCCAGGAACAGGTCGCCCGGCGCGATCTCGCGGCTGTTGTAGGTCAGGCCGGTCACGGCAACGTCCGGAACGGACAGGACGCCGCCCGTGGCGGCGGCGATCTCGGCGGCCGTCCACAGCGGGCGCGATTGGGGATCAGGCATGGACGGCGAGAGCCTCGGCAGCGACAGCGGCGTCGTCGAAGGGGTGGGTCACGCCGGCGACGATCTGACCCTGTTCATGCCCTTTTCCGGCGATCACCACCACATCGCCGTCGCGCATCATCTCGATGGCGTAGCCGATGGCGCTGCGGCGGTCGCCGATCTCGACCGCGTCAGAGCAGCCGGCCTTGACCTCGGCGCGGATGGCGGCCGGGTTTTCGCCGCGCGGATTGTCGTCGGTGACGATGGCGTAGTCGGCCAGACGTCCCGCCACCTCGCCCATCAGCGGCCGCTTGCCCCGATCGCGGTCGCCGCCGGCGCCGAACACCACGATCAGCCGGCCCTTGGCGTGGGGACGCAGCGCCTTCAGCACCGTCTCCAGTCCATCGGGGGTGTGGGCGTAGTCCACATAGACCTCGCCGCCGCACTGTCCGCCGTCGATGCGCTGAAGCCGGCCGCGCGCGCCCTGAAGCTGCTCCAGAGCGCCGATCACCGCATCCGGCCGCTCGCCGGCCGCGATGCACAGGCCCGCCGCCACCAGGGCGTTGGAGGCCTGAAAGGCGCCGGCCAGCGGCAGCAGGATGTCGCGGGTGTCACCACGCACGTCCAGCGTCAGCCGCTGACCCTCGGGCGTCGCACGCCGGGCCAGGAGGGTCAGGTCGCGCCCGCGCTCGCCCACCCCCATCACCCCCAGCCCGGCCATGATGGAGGCCGAGGCGAAGGCCCCATAGGCGTCGGAGTCGGCGTTCAGAACCGCCGTGCGGCCGCGCGGCAGCAGCGTCTCGAACAGCCGCATCTTGGCCGTGCGATAGCTGTCCATGTCGCCGTGATAGTCGAGGTGGTCCTGCGTCAGGTTGGTGAAGGCCGCCGCCTTCAGCGCCACGCCGTCCAGCCGCCGCTGATCGATGCCGTGGGACGAGGCCTCCAGGCAGACGTGGGTCACCTCCTTGGCGGCCAGTTCGGCCATCAGGCGCGCGGCGTCGGCGGCGTCGGGACTGGTCAGGCCGGGATCGGTCAGGGCGTAGGTCTTCGGCCCCTTCTGCCCCACCACGCCCAGCGTGCCCATGCTGGCGGACTTGTAGCCGAGGCTGGCCCAGATCTGACGGCTGAAGGCGGCGACCGAGGTCTTGCCGTTGGTGCCGGTCACGGCCACGCAGGTCCTGGGCTGGGCGCCGTAGAAGCTGCGCGCGGCGATGGCGTAGGCGCGGCGGACGTCGCCGGAGGTGACCAGCACCGGCGCGACCTCGACCGGGGTGTCGACCGGCGCCAGCACGGCCGCCGCCCCTTGCGCCAGCGCTTGCGGAATAAAGGCGCGGCCGTCGGAGGCCGAGCCCGGCAGGGCCACGAACAGGGCGCCGGGGCCGACCTTGCGGCTGTCGGCGGTCACGCCGGTGATCACCGGATCGGCCGCGACGTCGCGGCGCAGCAGGTCGGACAGTCGAAGCGCGCTCAACGACCGTCTCCCTCGATGTCCTGAAAGGCCGGGACCTTCTCGCCGGTGGCGGTGCGATAGCGATCGGCCCGGCGCTCCACGCCCAGGAAGCCGGCGATGCGGTCGGCGATGCGGCCGACGGCCGGCGCCGCCACATAGCCGCCGGTCTTTGGATACTGCGACGGCTCGTCCATCAGGATCAGGATCGAATAGCGCTTTGCGCTGACCGGGCCGTCCGCCGGGAACACCGCCGCGAAGGAGCCCACCGCGTGCGATGGGTCGTAGCGGCCGCCCACCAGCTTGTTGGCCGAGCCGGTCTTGCCGCCCACCCGCAAGCCGGGCGCGTCCGCCAGCCCGCCCGAACCCCGCACCACGTTGCGGCGCAGCAGGTCCAGCATGGTCAGGGAGGTCTGTTCCGACACCGCCTGGCGCGGCCGGGCGCCCGGCGCCCCGCCCTTCCTGAGGCTCAAGGGAATGTAGCGGCCGCCGTTGGTCAGGGCCCCCATGGCCGCCGACACCTGGGCCGGCGTCGCCATGATGCCGTAGCCGAACGACAGGGAAGCGAGGGTCGAGTTGTCCCACTTGCGCGGCACCACCGGGCGGGCCGATTCCTTTAGTTCGATGGGCGCCGCCGCCAAGAGACCCAGATTGGTGAAATAGGTCCGCATCACGTCGGGCCCCATCTCCACCGCCAGCTGCGAGGTGCCGATGTTGGACGAGTGGAGATAGACCTCCTCCAAGGTCATGACCCGGTTCTGGGCGTGGAAATCCTTGATCTTGCGCGTCCCGATCTGGAAGGCCTGGGAGGCGTCGAACAGGGTGTTCATGTCCGCCCGCCCGGTGTCGATGCCGGCGGCGACGGTGAAGCTCTTGAACACCGAACCCATCTCGTAGTGGGCGGAGACGGCGCGGTTCAGCGTGGCGCCTTCCGAGGCGCGGGCGCGCTCGGCCGGGTTGAAGGTCGGCCATGACGCCATGCCCAGCACTTCGCCGGTCTGGACATCGGCGATGATGCCGACGGCGCCCTTGGAGCCGGTCTCGGTCGCGGCGCGCGCCAGCTCGTTCTCCAGCACGCCCTGGACCCGCAGGTCGATCGAAAGGGGGAAGCTCTCGCCGCGCTGACCGGCGGCGCGCACCTCGTCGTTGAAGGCCAGTTCGGCGCCCGCGACGCCCTGCCCGCCGGTGTCGGCGTCGCCGATCAGGTGAACCGCCGAGGTTCCCAGCGGATAGACGCGGCGATCCTCGGGCTCGAACGACACCCCGCCCAGCGCCAGCGCATGAACCGCCTCGCGCTCGGACGGCGTGAGCCCCGTCAGCACGATCAGGCGGCGGTCGCCGTCGAGCACCTTGTTCAGCCGCTTGGCCGGCAGGCGCGGAATGGCGCGGCGCAGCTGGGTGAAGGCGAGACGCTTGTCCCAGACTTCGGCCGGATCGATGTAGAGGCCGTAGTGGGTGATGTTGGTCGCCAGGAGCTCGCCGTTGCGGTCGGTCAGATCGCCCCGCACCAGGGCGTGTGGATTGGCGGCCGCCCACAGCCGTCCCTTGTCGGCGAACAGGGCTGCGTGGGTCGCCCCCAGAGCCAGGGCGCCGAACACCACCGAAAAGACGATCAGCACCAGAAAGATGCGGACGCGCGTGTCCTCTTCCGGCCGCGCATCGGCCTTGGCCCGCTCGAACCCGTGCTCGAGCCGCCACATGACCTCGGACAGCCAGCGCCAGAAGGGCGACAGCCGATCGGAGACGCTGGGTCCCGGCGCGGGGCGATAGCCGCGATGATCGTGGTGAACGGTCATTGCGCCTCCTCGACAAGCGGCGCGGCGGGCGCGGCGTCCTCGATCGGAGCCGGCGCGGGTGGCGCGGGCGCCACGGCGGTGTCGGACAGATCCGCCTTCGGCGCCTTCAGCGCCGGCAGGGCCGCCTCGTCCGCCTGGCGATGCACGTCCACCGGAGCCATGCCGATCTGGCGCGAGAGGCTTTCCAGGCGCGCCGGTTGCTCCAGGCGGGCGGCCTCGGCGCGAAGCAGGCGCACGCGCTGGCCGTTCTCGGCGATGTCCTGCTCCAGCTGGGCGATGCGGCTGCTTTCCCGCGCCGCTCCCGCCTTGGCCGCATAGACCGAAACGATCATCACGGCGACCAGGACCGCGCCGATCAGCTCGACCCAGCGCACGCCGCGCACCTTCATCTCGAACAGGCGGACCATCGTGTCGCGGCCGGACAGCAGCAGGGCGTTCATGCGGCGGCCTTTCCATGGAAGCGGCCCCAGGCGGGGGCGTCGGTGCGTACGGCGGCGCGCAGCTTGGCCGAGCGGGCGCGGGGATTGGCCAGCCGTTCGGCCTCGCCCGCCTCGCGCGCGCCCTTGAAGGCGAGATCGAACGAGGGCCGGCGCGGGTCCACCGCGACCGGAGCATGGCGGGATCCGGCCGGCGCATTGCCGGTGCGCTCGGTCAGGAAGGCCTTGACGATGCGGTCCTCCAGCGAATGGAAGGTGACCACCGCCAGCCGGCCGCCGGGCGACAGGGCGGCCTCCGCCGCCTCCAGCCCGCGCGTCAGCTCGCCCAGTTCGTCGTTGACGGCGATGCGCAGCGCCTGGAACACGCGGGTCGCAGGATGGATCGGCGCGCCGCGCCGGCCGCCCAGCGCCTTTTCCACCACCTCGGCCAGGTCCAGCGTGCGGGTGAAGGGCTGCTCGGTGCGGCGGCGCAGGATGGCGGTGGCGACACGCCCTGACTGGCGCTCCTCTCCGTACAGCTTGAAGATGTGGGCCAGTGGCCCGTGGTCCCAGGTGTTGACGATGTCGGCGGCGGTCTCGCCTTCATCCGACATGCGCATGTCCAGCGGCCCGTCGCGCATGAAAGAAAAGCCGCGCTCGGCCTGATCCAACTGCATGGACGAGACGCCGATATCGAACACAGCCCCGTCCAGCCGCTCCGCACCCGAGCCTTCGAACGCCTCGGCCAGGCCGGAGAAAGGCGTGCGCACCAGTTCGAACCGCCCGGGAAAGTCGTTGGCGACGGCGTCGGCGTGCGGCTGGACCGTCGGATCGCGATCCAACGCGATCACCCGCGCGCCCGCCTTCAGGATCGCGCGGGTGTAGCCCCCGGCGCCGAAGGTGGCGTCGATCATCACCTCGCCGGGGCGGGGCTGAAGGGCCTCCAGGACCTCGGCGAGCAGCACGGGGGCGTGGGGCGCGGCGTCGGTCATGCGCCGCCTCCCGCCGCCAGCTTCATCTGCGCCTGCAGCTTCAGCGCACCGACCTGGGCGAGGCCGGCCTTGGCCAGGGCGCGCTGTTCGGCCCGGCGCGCCCGCCACTTGTCCTTGCTCCAGATCTGGAAGCGGTCGTCCAGGCCGACGATCATCACGCTGTCGCCGCCGTCGGCGCCCAGGCCCGCCTCTTCGCACAGCGCCTCGGGCAGGGTGATCCGGCCGCCGGCGTCGAAGTTCAGGCGCGTCTGCTCGCCCATCACCTGCCATTCCAGCGCCGAACGCTCGGCAGAGCCGAACGGAAGGGCGCGGATCATCTCGGCGTAGACGGCGAACAGCCGGTCGCCGCCGGCCTCCAGGCAGTCGGCCTCGATCGACGGGAAGATGAAGATGGCGCTCTCGGCGCCATTGTCGGCGGTGCGATAGTCCTGAGGGATCAGGAGGCGGCGCTTGCCGTCCAGCTGCTTCTCGTATGTCGAGAGAAACACGCCCTGCCCATCGGATCTTCCGACCCGTCCCTGAAACCGAAAAATGCAGGCGCCCGAGACGCGCGCCTCTCACCCCAACTCACTGCTGATGGGATATCATGGGATGAAATGGGTCTCAATGGGATTGGTAGCTTTGCCTTAACCACGATCGGCAGTGTTGCGCCTTGTCCACGCCGATGATGTTGGAACATACACAGAACATGCCAAGTATTCACAGCCTGTGGAGCAGCTTAGACAGGCCTGACTGTGCAGGGGTTAATGGCTGGTCGGCCTGTGGATGGACCCAGCGCAACGGCGTCGCGACGCCTGTCCCATCCCGAGGAGGAAAAAAGTGAAAATGCCAGACGGCCTGTAAGCCGGGTTCTGTTCCGCCTCGAAAGGCGGCGACGATCATTCCTCTGGACCGCCCATTGCTGAGCGGTTCTCGCGACCTACCCGGACGTCTGGGGCGGTGAACCCTTGCGGGGCGGACCCCGCGCGACGTCCCTATTTGGTCTTGCTCCAGGCGGGGCTTGCCATGCCGTCGACGTTGCCGCCGACGCGGTGGGCTCTTACCCCACCCTTTCACCCTTACCGGTCTCGCGAGGCCGGAGGTTTGCTTTCTGTGGCGCTATCCCTCGGGTCGCCCCGGGCGGAAGTTATCCGCCGCCTCTTCACCGTGGAGCCCGGACTTTCCTCGACAGGCGCAGGGCCCGCCGCGACCGCCCGGCCGTCTGGCGGGGCAGTAGATGCGCTGCCCGGCGGATGCGGTCAACATCGGATGCAATCCGAACCCAAAGGCCGTATGTTGCCCCCATGTCCGATCCTGCAGTCCGATCTGCACCGCACGAAAGCGAAGAACAGCGCGCACGCCGCCTTGCGTGGGAACGCGAGCGCCTTGCCGAGGCCGAAAAGGACATTGCTGCCGGTCGAGTGATCTCCGGCGGCGCTGCTCTGGACTGGTTGGACCGGTGGGCGGCGGGCGAAGATCTCGACGAGCCTGATCTGCACTGATGGATACCGAGTACGCTGTCGTCTTCGCCGCGCACGGGCGAGCCGACCTCCTCGCGGTACGTCGATGGCTCAATCAGCCAGGCAGCGGCCTCAGAGCGCGGCTGCGACTTGCAAAGATCAGCCGCGCGTTGACTGAGCTGCGTTTTGCGCCTCATCGCTGGCCGATCGGCGACCATCCGGGCGTGCGGGAACGTGCGGTGGAAGGTCATCGCATCTTCTACAGGGTGGACGAAGTCCAGCGTACAGTGAACGTGCTGCGCGTATTCGGCCCGTTCCAGAACCGAGCGCCGTCTAGTTCAAAACGCCAGTGACCGTCTCGACCTGCGACAGCTGCAGCAGGCCCACGAGGCGGGCGCGCGTGTCGCCGTCGGCCACGCCGTCGACACGGATGGGCCGCCAGTGCCGCTGAAAGGCGCGCACGGCCATCTCGGTTTCGGCGTCGTAGTCGCCGCCCGGCGTCAGGCCGTAGCCCAGCCGGTGCAGGCCTGAGCGCAGCACCACCACCCCGAGGCCCTGGTCGCCGGGCTGCAGCAGGCCGGTCAAGGCCGCGACGCGTTCCGGCGCCGGCTCGAACCACAGGCCGTGCCCGGCCCGAGCCAGCGTCTTCCATGGAAAGCGCTCACCGGGATCCTGCTTGCGGTCAGGGGCGAGGTCGGAGTGGGCGATGATGCGGGCGTCCGGGATGGCCCAGCGGCTCCGAATATCGCCAAGCAGGGCGCAGACCGCCTCGATCTGCGCAGCCGGAAAGTCGCGATAGCCGAACTCGTGCCCCGGATTGACGATCTCGATCCCTATGGAGGCGGCGTTCATGTCCGTCTCGCCCCGCCAGCTGCCGCGCCCGGCATGCCAGGCGCGGCGCTCTTCCGGAACTAGGCGAAAGAGGCGGCCGTCCTCCTCGACCATGTAGTGGGCCGAGACCTTGGCTGAGGGATCGCGCAGACGCTCAAGCGCCGCATCGCCCGTCTGCATGCCGGTGTAGTGAAGGACGATCGCGTCCGGCGGCGCGCGCCGGGCGTCGAAGTTGGGGGACGGCGCCTCGATCAGGTCCAGCGCCACGGCTCAGCGCCCGCGCGGCTCCCAGCCGTAGGCGACCCAGGTGCCGTCCACCTTGCGCGCCTCGATCACGCCCTCGGGCGCGGCGCGGACGGGCGACAGCTTGCGGCGAGCCCGCACCACGAAGCCGGCCAGGAACACCACCATGCCCGCAAACAAGGCGATCACCGCAACGGCTGCGGCGGTGAACACCGCCAGCACCGCCCCGATGGCCATGGCGGCCACGGCGGCCAGGGTGCTGACCAGCCAGATCACGGGCGCGAACAGGCCGTCGGAGCGACGACGACGCACGCGGCCGGACAAGGCGACGGTTTCGGACTGGAGCATAATGATCCTTTCAGGCGCTCCAAGGAACGCCGGAAAGCCAATGTCGGTCCATCAGGCCCGGCCGTCAATGCGTCGCCCGGTCACGGCGGCGTCATGAAGAGACTTCAGGGCAGCGGCTGGTCGGCCAGCACCGAGGCGCCCCCAACCCGCATCCGCTCGCCTTCGATGCGGCGCAGCACGCTCTGCGCCTGAGGGTCCGCCATGACCCCGCCCAGCATGACCAGGGCGCGCGCGGCCTCGCTCTGCACGCCGAACGCCTCCGACAGCGCCTCCCACGGCGACTTCTGCTCGGGGAAGCGCTTGAACCGCACTGACTGGTCCGCCGGGAGGCGGGCCAGTTCCTTGGCCTTGGCGACGGCTTCTGTGACCCCGCCCAGTTGGTCCACCAAGCCCAGCGGCAGTGCCTGCGCGCCCGTCCATACCCGGCCGCGCGCGATCTCGCGCACGCGTTCCGCCGGCAGCTTGCGGCCCGTGGAGACGCGCGCGATGAAGTCTTCATAGGTGCGGTCCATGCCGGCGGCGAAGGCCGCGCGCTGCGACGGGCTGAACGGCTGGCTGGCGGAGAAGGCGCTGGCGTAGTCGCCGCCCACGCCGATCTGGCGGGTGTCGACGCCGAAACGCGCCAGGGCGTCGGCCAGCACGAACTTGCCGCCGAACACGCCGATGGAGCCGGTCAGGGTCGAGGGTTGGGCCACGATCCAGTCGGCTTCCGAACTGATCCAGTAGCCGCCGGACGCCGCATAGGCGCCCATGGACACCACCACCGGCTTGCCGGCGGCGCGCGCGGCGCGCACCGCCGCCAGGATCTGTTCGGATGCTTCCGGAGAGCCGCCAGGCGAGGAGACGCGGAAGACGATGGCCTTTACGTCGTCGTCCTCAATGGCGTCGTAGATGGCCTCGGCCGTGTCGTCGGACTGGATGGACGAGCCGCCGCCGAAGCTTCCGCCACCGCCGCGTCCGGTGACGATGGCGCCCTCGCCGCCGACAATGGCGACGGCGCTGCGGCCAGAGCCCTCACGCTCTCCGACGTTGGAGGCGTAGTCGCCGAACTCCACGATCTCGCCGCGCGAACCGGCCCGGCGCTTGGCCTCGGCCTCGGCCTCTTCGACCTGACCGATCCGATCGATCAGGCGGGCGTTCAGGGCGGCCTGCGCCGAGTACGGCCCGGCTTCGATCACGCCGCGCAGAGCCTGAGGCGTCATGCCCCGGCCACGCGCCGCACCGCTGACGGCGCTATCATAGATGGCGGTCATCCAGGCGGTCATGGCCTCGCGGTGGGCGGGCGTGAAGTCGCTCTGGGTGAACTGGTTGACGGCGTTCTTGTATTCGTAGCGCTGCTCGAACTCGGCATCGACGCCGTATTTCTCGAAGGCGCGGCCCAGGAACATCTCGTCGGTCGAGAAGCCCGCCGCGCCGAAGGTGGCGGTGTTCTGCATCCACAGCTGGTCGGCGGCGGCGCCCACCATGTAGCTGGATACGGCCGTGCCGACCGGCATCCATCCCTGGCTGTGGGCGATCACCGGCTTGCCGGACGCCCTGAAGCGGCGGATCGCCTGGCTCAGCTCATCCGCCGTGGCGGGCGTCATGCCCGTTTCGGGCAGGCGCACCAGCAGCGCCTTGACGTTGCGGTCCTCGCCCGCCTGCGCCAGCACGTCCACCACGCGCATCACCGAAAGCCCCGCCCCGCCGAAGACGGCGAAGGGATTGGACGACGGCTGGTCGCTGAGCCCCTCGCGGAGATCCAGTTCCAGCACCGTCTGCGCGGGCGTTGCGGGCTTGGACGAGGTGGCCAAGGCCGCCGTCAGCAGAACCACCGGAACGACAACAAGGAACAGGATCAGCCCGGTGAAGACGCCGAGGACCGTCAGAAAGAATTGCTTCATGGCCGAACCATAGAGCCGCAAAGACAGCCGTCAAATGAAGGCGATGCCACACACGAGCCGTGCGATTGCCGCCCCCGCGTGAAATCCCTATATGCGGCGCCTGCGAGCGGGGGCCCATGCCCCGCGTCTGCCCCGGGAAGAACGACCGCCATGCTGGTCACCCTGATGAAGTCCAAGCTGCACCGCGCCACGGTGACCCAGGCCGACCTGGACTACGAAGGCTCCATCGCCATCGACATGGACCTGCTGGACGCCGCGGGCATCTATCCGCACGAGCAGGTCGATGTGCTGAACATCACCAACGGCGCGCGCTTCACCACCTACGCCATCGAGGCCCCGCGCGGCTCGCGCGTGATCGGCGTCAACGGCGCGGCCGCCCGCCTGGTGCAGAAGAACGACAAGGTCATCGTCGTCACCTACGGCCAACTTCCCCAGGAAGAGGCCCGCCAGTGGTCGCCCAACGTCGTGCTGCTGGACGACCGCAACGAGATCAAGCCGGCGGCTTGAGCCTCTCCTCCCCGCCACATGGCGGGGAGGATTGGACTTGCCGCGATCACCGCGCCAAGTCGTAGACGCCGGTGACGTCGATCCGCACCGTCAGTTCGCCGGCGGCCACGGGGGTGGAGGACATCTCGGCCATGGCGGCGCGGGCGTACAGCACCGGGGGGCGTGGCGGCTGGGGCGAATAGCCGCCGCCCTCGGTCAGGCTGCGGATCGAACCTAGCGGCTGGTTCAGCGCTTGGGCGTAAAGCGCAGCCTTGGCCTGCAACGCACGCACCGCCAGCTGACGCGCCCCGTTCTCGGCCGCCGTCGGGTCCTTGAGGCCAAAGCCGATGCCGTCGATCTGGTTGACGCCGGCGGCCACCACGGCGTCGGCGGTGGTCCCGACGCGATCCAGGTCGTTGATGGTCGCGGTGACCCGGTTGACGGCCTGATAGCCCCGCAGGCGCGGCGGCTGGTTCTCCTGATAGTCGTACTGCGCCTGCAGGTTCAGGCCGGAGGTCTGGACGTCGCGCTCGTTGATCCCGGCGCGGCGCAGGGCGGCCATGACGCGCGTCATCTGCTCGGCGTTCTGCTGCATGGCGGCCTGGGCTGTCGGGGCCTCGGTCTGCACGCCGAAGGTGATGGTCGCCATGTCCGGCGCAGTCTTGACCTCGCCATAGGCAGACAGGTTCAGCGACGGCCGCTCGGTCACCGCCTGGATGGTCAGGGGCGCGCCGCCGATCGGCTGCGACTGGGCCTGCGCAGTGGCGGCGATAGCCGTGGCGGCCAGAAGGGCGCCGCCAAGCGTCAGGGCGCGAGAGGTGCGGGTCATGGGAGGTCTCCTTCGGATCGAGCGGTGAAGGCCGCGCGTCATGCGGCGACCTTTGCCATTGTTCATCTGAATGAACGCAGCAGGCCCGCTGTCAGGTTCCGTTCATCGCGTGTGTCGGCCACATCGCTTGGCAAGCCGCGTCCGCGCCTGCTAGGCGTTCGGCCCCGCGAACGGCGGCGGGCGCGTAGCTCAATGGTTAGAGCCGACCGCTCATAACGGTCTGGTTGGGGGTTCGAGTCCCTCCGCGCCTACCACCCCTCGCCTCCCGTTCCGAAAGGCGCAACCATGAAGCCTGACCCGACAAAACGGCTGCTGCTCGGGGTGGCGATCCTGGGCATCGTGCTGGCGGTGTTCGGCTCGGTGGTGATCGTGCTGCGCGCTTTTCAGGCCGGCCTTTAGAGAGAGCGTTTCCATGAGCTACGTCGCCCGCGACGACCGCCCGGCCGACAAGGCCGACCGCTATGCCGAAGTCGAGGCCGAGATCCTGGCGGTTCTGGAGGGCGAGCCGAACCTGACCGCGCGCATGGCCACCGTCGCCTCGATGCTGGCCGACGCGTTTGAGCATTATTTCTGGACCGGCTTCTATGTCACCGCGCCGGACAAGGCCGACGAGCTGGTGGTCGGTCCCTATCAGGGCACGCTGGGCTGCCTGCGCATCCCGTTCGGACGGGGCGTCTGCGGCGCGGCGGCGCGTACGCTCCAGACCCAGCTGGTCGAGGACGTCCACGCCTTTCCCGGCCACATCGCCTGCGACAGCCGCTCCGAAAGCGAGATCGTCGTGCCGGTGCTGGACGCCTCGGGCGACCTGATCGCCGTGCTGGACGTGGACGCCACCACGAAAGCCGCTTTCGACGCCGTGGACCAGCAGGCGCTGGAACGGTTGATGGCCAAGGTCTTCGCCGGCGGCTGACGCCGGGCGAGCGGGAGGATGCAGATGGGCGAGCGGGTCGTTGCGGTCACCGGCGGGCACGGGGTGCTTGGCCGCGCGGTGGTGGAGGCGGCGCTGGCGCGCGGCTGGCGCGTCGCCGTCATCGACCACGCCATGGGCCATTCGGCGCCGGACGGCGCGCTGGAGATCGGCGGCGTCGACCTGACCGACCCCGCCCAGGCGGACGCCGCCGTGGGTCGCGTGGTCGAGCGGTTCGGCCGCCTGGACGCCGTGCTCAATATCGCAGGCGGCTTTGTCTGGCAGACGGCGGACGACGCGGCGCCCGCCTGGGAGCGGATGTTCGCGCTTAACCTGTCCACCGCGCTCCACGCCAGTCGCGCCGCCCTGCCGCATCTGAAGGCGTCGGACGCCGGTCGCATCGTCAATGTCGGCTCGGCCGCCGCGCTGAAGGCGGGCGCCGGCATGGGGGCGTACGGCGCCTCCAAGGCGGCGGTGCACGCCCTGACGCAGAGCCTGGCCGAGGAGCTGAAAACGACCGCCGTCAACGTCAACGCCGTCCTGCCCTCCATCATCGACACGCCGGCCAACCGCGCCGACATGCCGGACGCCGATCCGGCCCAGTGGGTCGCGCCGGCCGATCTCGCGGCGGTGATCCTCTTTCTCGCCTCGCCCGAAAGCCGAGCGATGACCGGCGCGCTGGTTCCGGTGACGGGTCGCGTCTGATGCGCGCCCGCAGCGTCCTGTTCCTGCCGGCCTCCAATGCGCGCGCGGTGGAGAAGGCGCGCGCCCTGCCCTGCGACGTCGCCGTGCTGGACCTGGAGGATGCGGTCGCGCCTCAAGCCAAGGTCGAGGCGCGCCGGGCGGCCGTGGACGCTCTACGTTCAGGAGGCTTCGCGCCGCGCCTGGGCGTGCGCATCAACGGGCTGGACACCGAGTGGGGCGCCGACGACCTGCGCGCCGTAGCCGATGTGGGCGCCGCTCTGGTGATCGCGCCCAAGGTCGAAAGCGTCGCCGTGGTCCACGACATGTCCTACGGCCTGGCTGAAGGCGCCGCCCTGTGGGCCATGATCGAGACGCCCGCCGCCGTGCTGAGGCTGGACGCCATCGCCGGGGCGGGGGCCGCCCTGAGCGGCCTGATGTTCGGCGTCAACGACCTGTCCAAATCGCTGGGCTGCGGCGAGGCGTCCGACCGCGAGCCGATCAAGCCGTGGCTGGCGGCGACCGTCGCCGCCGCCCGCGCCCACGGCCTGCTGGTCATTGACGGCGTGTTCAACCGCATCGACGATGCGGACGGCTTCGATGCGGAGGCCGCGCAGGGCCGGCTCTACGGCTTCGACGGCAAGAGCCTGATCCATCCGTCGCAGATCGAGCCGGCGAACCGCGCCTTCTCGCCAACCGAGGCCGAGATCGCCCACGCCCGCGCCGTGGTCGCCGCCTTCTCCGCGCCCGAGGCGGAGGGTCGCGGCGCCATCCAGATCGACGGCCGCATGATCGAACGCCTGCACCTCGATATCGCAAAGGCCGTCCTGGCCAAGGCGGACGAGGCCTGATGTGAGCCCGCCCGCCGCCTCGCCTTCCGCTCCCACGCCTGCCTGGGTCTGCGCGCCCGGCGTGCTGAAGGTCCCGTTTCTCGACGCCTTCCTGCCGGAATACGACCTGCGTCGCCTGCCGGGCGCAGAGATTGAGGCGGTGCTGGGCTGGGGCATGAAGCCGTCGGCCGCCGCCGGCCGTCGCTGGGCGGCGAAGCACGACCGCCCCTATGTCGCACTGGAGGACGGCTTTCTGCGCTCGATCGGCCTGGGCGAGGCGGGCGCCGCCAGCGTCAGCCTGATCGTCGACGACCTCGGGGTCTACTACGACGCCACGCGGCCGAGCCGTCTGGAGCGGCTGATCGCGACGGCCGACGACTGGTGCGACGCCCCGACCGAGGCGCGCGCCCGCGCCCTGATCGACCGCATCGTCGCCTCGGGCCTGTCCAAGACCAACATGGGCGGGCCGCTTGACGCCTCCGTGCTCCAACCGCGCAGGCGCATCCTTCTGGTGGACCAGACGCTGGGCGACGCCTCCATCGCCTGCGGCCTGGCCTCGACGCAGAGCTTCGCCGACATGGTCGCCGCCGCGCGGCGGGACGAGCCGGACGCCCAACTGATCGTCAAGCGCCACCCGGCCGTCGCCGCGGGCCGCAAGCAGGGCTGCATCGCGGAAGCGGACTTGCACGGCGTCACCTTGATCGACGCGGACGTGCGCCCGGCCGATCTTCTCGGGGCGGTGGACGCCGTCTGGTGTATAACCTCCGCGCTCGGGTTCGAGGCGCTGCTGCGGGGTTTGCCCGTCCGCTGCTTCGGCGCGCCCTTCTACTCCGGCTGGGGCCTGACGCAGGATGCGGTCGACACCGGGCGGCGAGGAGCCTCGCGCACCATCGAACAGGTCGCGGCCGCCGCCTTGATCGCCTACACCCGCTACGTCGATCCGGTCACAGGCCGGCGCTGCGAGGCGGAACAGGCGCTGGATCGGCTGATCGCCTTTCGAGATCGGGCCGAGCGTCTGGCGGGATCGTGGTCCGCCGTCGGCTTCGCCCCCGCCAAGCGGCCGCAGGTACGCCGCCTGCTGAACGGCCCCAAGACCCGCCTGCGCTACTTCATGTCGCCGCAGCGAGCGGCCCGGCACGCGAGCGAAAGGGACGGCCGGCTGATCTGGTGGGCGGGAAAGGAGAGCGCGGCCACGCGCGAAGCGGCCGAGTGCTTCGACGGCCCGACGGTCCGGATGGAGGACGGCTTTATCCGTTCGCGCGGACTGGGGTCGGACTTCGTGGGCGCCCTGTCCGTCGCCTTGGACGACCAAGGCGTCTACTACGACCCGCGCCGCCCCTCCCGCCTCGAGACCCTGATCGAGACGACGGAGCCAGACGCGGACGAGCTGGCCCGCGCCGCCGAACTGCAGGCCCGCGTGGTCGAGGCCGGCCTGTCCAAATACAACATCAGGGGACAGCCGCCCGCCGGCTGGCCGACGGACCGGCCGGTGCTGCTGGTTGTGGGTCAGGTGGAGAACGACAAGTCGATCCTGCTGGGCTGCGAACCGGACCTCCGCACCAATTCCGCGCTGGTCGAGGCGGCGCGGCGCGACCATCCGGACGCCTTTCTGGTCTATCGCAACCATCCCGACGTGCTGGCGGGCAACCGGCCGGGCCGGCTGGATCATGCGGCGCTGGAGGCGGTGGACGCTTCGGGCGACGGCTTGGACATCATCGATTGCCTGAACGCCTGCAGCCGCGTCGCCACCCTCACATCTTTGACGGGGTTCGAAGCGCTGATGCGGGGCAAGGCGGTGTCGACCTACGGCCGGCCCTTCTACGCCGGCTGGGGCCTGACGGATGATCGGCTTGCGTTCGAGCGCCGCAGCCGCCGCGCCACGGTGAATCACCTCGTTCTAGCCGCCCTGATCCGCTATCCGCTCTACATCACGCCGGACGGCTGGCCGTGCGAGGCGGAGGACCTGGTGGAGGCCCTGATCGCCGCCCGCGACCGTCCCGTTCAGCCTCCGCCGCGCGGTCAGGTGCGCCGCTGGGCGACCGGCGTGCTGGCCAGCCTCGACCGGCGTCCTCCGCCGTCCTATTGACGCGATCGAAGACGAAATATCTCCAAGGCCGCGAGACCCCGCAGGTCGAGCGACAGGAACTCACTTCCTCAAGCAGCGAGGCGCCGCGCGCCGAGCGATAGGAAAACAACAAAGTGCCCCACGCCGTCATCGCCGCGACCGGCCTATTCACCCCCGAACAGTCGGTCTCCAACGCCGAACTGGTCGAAAGCTACAACGCCTGGGCCGAGCGCTGGAACGCCGCCCATTCGGACGCGATCGCGGCGGGCGAGCTGGAGGCCAAGACGCCATCCTCGGCCGAGTTCATCGAAAAGGCGTCCGGCATCAAGAGCCGCTTTGTCATGGACAAGGCCGGCGTGATCGACCCCGAGCGCATGGCGCCCCGTATCGCAGAGCGCGGCAATGACGAGCTTTCGGTCATGGCCGAAATGGCCGTCGCCGCCGCCCGCCAGGCGATCGAAGCCTGGGGCAAGCCGGTCAGCGAGATCGGCGCGGTCTTGTGCGCCGCCTCCAACATGCCGCGCCCCTATCCGGCGCTTGCGGTGGAGATCCAGCAGGCGCTGGAGATCGACGGCTTCGCCTTCGACATGAACGTGGCCTGCTCCTCGGCCACATTCGGCATCAAGACGGCGGCGGACTTCATCGGCGGCGGCTCGGTCAAGGCCGTGCTGATGGTGAACCCCGAGATCTGCTCGGCCCACCTGAACTTCACCGACCGCGACAGCCACTTCATCTTCGGAGACGTGGCCACCGCCGTGATCGTGGAGTCGTCCGACACCGCCGGCCCGGGCGGTTGGGACATCCTGGGCACCCGGCTGAAGACGGTGTTCTCCAACAACATCCGCAACAACTTCGGCTTTCTGAACCGTCCGGGCCGCGACACCGACCAGCTGGACGCGACCCTCGCCGACACCACCCGCCAGAACGACAAGCTGTTCGTCCAGCAGGGCCGCAAGGTGTTCAAGGATGTGGTGCCGATGGTGTCGGAGATGATCGTAGATCACGCCGGCGAACTGGGCCTTGACCCGCACGGGCTGAAGCGCCTGTG
Source organism: Pseudomonadota bacterium (assembly GCA_023456105.1). Classification (GTDB taxonomy): domain Bacteria; phylum Pseudomonadota; class Alphaproteobacteria; order Caulobacterales; family Caulobacteraceae; genus Brevundimonas. Next base: position 25,110 of record JAEYAO010000053.1, read on the forward strand.
GCTGCACCAGGCCAACATCAACATGAACCAGCTGATCGGCAAAAAGGTGCTGGGCCGCGAGCCGACGTCGGACGAGAACGTCATCATCCTGGACGAATACGCCAACACCTCCTCGGCCGGGTCGATCATCGCCTTCCACCTGCACCACGAAGGCTTCAAGCCTGGGAACACCGGACTGATCTGCTCGTTCGGCGCCGGCTACTCCGCCGGGACGGTGTTCGTCAGGAAGCGCGGTTAGACGCGCGGAGTCAGCAGGGCCCAGTCCAGGCTCCACAGGCCGGGACCCTGCACCATCAGCCAGAACAGGATGGTCATCAGCAGGGTCTCGGGCAGGTCCAGATAGCTGGACAGCCGATAGCCGAGGCTGGTCCCCTCCACCGACTTGCGCGTGACCGTCAGCAAGGCGACCAGGCTGATGATGAACAGCACGGCGGCCGCGAGCGTGGTCATCAGGCCCAGGATCAACAGGGCGCCGCCCACGAACTCGCACACCGAGACGAAGCGGGCCGTTTTGCGCGGCGCGGCGATCCCGGCCTCGACCATGGTCTTCTGCATCTTTTCGGCGCTCTGGGCCGAGAACAGCTTGTAGAAGCCGGACAGGAAGAACATCCCGCCGACCACGACCCGCGTCACGAACGGTGCGGCCTCCATCAGGTGCGGCCAACCCAGGGCGACGCCGCGATACAGCTCGATCATCTCGATCCTCCAGCAAGCGCCGCCGTAATGATCGAGCGGCCCGTGAGTTGCGAAACCTGACAAACGAGCGCCGCAATTCACCACAATCGATTTGGTTCCATTCACATCTGTGTGGCTACGCTTGAATCCGTCGAGAAGATTTGCGAGGCGTGAGGGGTCGAGAACAGGGAGTTCCTGGATGGCTCAGACGAGAACACCACGCAGCGGACTGGACAGTCTGGCGCGCGACATCGCCCTGGTGCTGGAGCGCATGGGGGGATCGGCGCACCAGACCGTGGTCATCGACTGCGTCGCCGCCTTGAAGCGACAACGCGGCGAGCAGGTGACTCCGGACCTCAAGACCCGCATCATCGAAGTCTTCGAACACTACCGCGACCTGTTCTTCCGCCCCTTCGGCGAAGGCTCCAACCGCTGGGCGCTGGCGGGCGACTTCGCCTGACGCCCCTGCCGACGTGAAAACGGCGCGCCTCGCGGGAGGCGCGCCGTTTCGTCGTCTGAGATCAAAGACGATCAGAACTTGCGCACGAAGCTCAGGCCGTAGCTGTCGTTCTCGCCGTCCGTGCCGTTGAAGTCGCGGCGCGTCCAATCGGCCCGCACGCCGTTGGCGCCGTCCACCAGATAGGTGACGCCCGCGCCGTAGTTCCAGCTGTCCGAGCCGATGTCCGACGATCCGCCGGCCAGCTCGCGCTTCAGCTCGGTGTGGCCGTAGCCGGTGCGCACAAAGACTTCGAGGTTGTTGGACACCGGGTACTTGCCGACGATGTAGCCTGCGGCGTCCCACTCGTGCTCGATCTTGCCGTCGACGCCGGCCACGTTGATGTCGTGGTCCTTGACGCCCACCGAGGCTTCGGTCTCCAGCGCGATGAAGCGGTTCAGGTTCACGCCCAGTCGGCCCGTCACCGCGCCCGTGCTGGTGTCGTCAAGATGAGTGTATCCAAGGTTGCCGTATCCCCGAGGTTCCGAAGCCGACTGCGCCAGTGCAGGCGCGGCGATAGCGGAGATGGCGACAGCAGCGATAAGAATGTTACGCATTGTTTCTATTAACTCCTAGATGCGGCGACCTGTGTTGATCGCCAACCCCATCCAGCGAGTGCATAAATGATAGCCCGCATCGGGCGTTCCAGAGCCCAAGGTGACTTGCGTTCAGCTGTGCACGTAGGGACACATACATCGTTCCGCCAACTGTGACGAAGAGATGACGGTCGCGGCGCAGCCCCATGCAAAAGGGCGGCTCCGAAGAGCCGCCCTTTGCTGAACCGCATCTCTGAAGAGGCTTAGCGATCCTTTTCGCGTTCTTCGGACAAGGCGGCTTGGGCGGCGGCCAGGCGTGCGATGGGCACGCGGTAGGGCGAGCAGCTGACGTAATCCAGCCCCACCTGTTCGCAGAAGGCGATGGAGGACGGATCGCCACCATGCTCGCCGCAGATGCCGAGCTTGACGTCCGCCCGCTCGGCGCGCCCGCGCTCTGCGGCGATGCGGATCAGGTCGCCGACGCCGTCCTGGTCCAGGCGGACAAAGGGGTCGGTCTCGAAGATGCCCTTGTCCATATAGGCCTGCAGGAACCGCCCGGAGTCGTCTCTGGAGATGCCGAAGGTCGTCTGCGTCAAGTCGTTGGTGCCGAACGAGAAGAATTGCGCGTGCTGGGCCAGGTCGCCGGCGCGAAGGGCCGCGCGCGGCAGCTCGATCATGGTGCCGACCAGATAGTCGACGCTGTCGCCGGCCTCCTCGAACACCGCCTTGGCGGTGCGGTCGGTCAGCTCGCGTAGGAACTTCATCTCCAGCCCCAGCGCGACCAGCGGGTGCATGATCTCCGGCGTCGGAGCCTGGCCGGACGTGGTCTTCACCTCCAGCGCCGCCTCCAGGATGGCGCGCACCTGCATCTCGTAGATTTCAGGGTAGGCGACGCCCAGCCGGCAGCCGCGGTGGCCCAGCATGGGGTTGGTCTCGTGCAGCTCGCGCGCCCGCCGCTTCAGCTTGTCGGCGTCGATGCCGGAGGAAGCGGCCAGGGCGTCGATGTCCTCGTCCGTGTGCGGGATGAACTCGTGCAGCGGCGGATCGAGCAGGCGCACGGTGACCGGCAGGCCGGCCATGATGGTGAACAGCTCGACGAAGTCCCCCTTCTGGAACGGCGCGATCTTGGCCAAGGCCGTGCGGCGGCCCGCCTCGTCGTCCGCCAGGATCATCTCGCGCACGGCCGCGATGCGGGTGTCGTCAAAGAACATATGCTCGGTGCGGCACAGGCCGATGCCCTCGGCGCCGAAGCCGCGCGCGGTGCGGGCGTCCAGCGGCGTCTCGGCGTTGGCGCGGACCTTGAGGCGGCGCACGCCGTCGGCCCAGCCCATCAGGGTCTGGAAGTCGCCGGTCAGCTCCGGCTCGATCATCGGCACGGCGCCGTCCAGCACCTCGCCCTTGGAGCCGTCGATGGTGACCACGTCGCCAGCCGAGAAGGTGCGTCCGCGCGCGGTGAAGGTCCCCGCCGCCTCGTTGATGTGGATCTCGCCGGCGCCGGACACGCAGGGACGCCCCATGCCGCGCGCCACCACGGCGGCGTGGCTGGTCATGCCGCCGCGCGCGGTGACGACGCCGCGCGCCGCGTGCATGCCGTGGATGTCTTCCGGGCTGGTCTCCTCGCGCACCAGGATGACCGCATCGCCCGCCTGGGCCATCCGCTCGGCCTGGTCGGCGTCGAACACCACCTTGCCGGTCGCGGCGCCCGGAGAGGCCGGCAGGCCCGCCGCGATCACGGTGCGCGGCGCGTCGGGATCAAGCGTCGGGTGCAGCAGTTGGTCCAGCGCCGCCGGCTCGACGCGGCTGACGGCCTCCTGCTGAGAGATCACGCCCTCGCTGGCGAGGTCCACGGCGACCTTCAGCGCCGACTTGGCGGTGCGCTTGCCGTTGCGGGTCTGCAGCATCCACAGCCGGCCCTGCTCCACCGTGAACTCGATGTCCTGCATGTCGCGGTAGTGGCTCTCCAGCGTGCCGACCACCTCGACGAACTGGCCGAACACCTCCGGCATCGCCTCCTCCATGGAAGGCGCGGTCTCGCCCATCTCCTCGCGGCCGATCTTGGTCAAGCTCTGCGGGGTGCGGATGCCGGCGACCACGTCCTCGCCCTGCGCGTTGATCAGGAACTCGCCATACAGCCGCGCTTCGCCCGTCGAAGGGTTGCGGGTGAAGGCGCCGCCGGTGGCCGAGGTCTCGCCCATGTTGCCGAACACCATGGACTGGACGTTGACCGCCGTGCCCCAGCTTTCGGGGATGTCGTGCATGCGGCGGTAGAACTTCGCCCGGTCGTTCATCCAGCTTTCGAACACCGCGCCGACCGCGCCCCACAGCTGGTCCTGCGGATCCTGCGGAAAGGCGTGGCCCAGTTCGCGCTCCACCACCTGCTTGTAGTCCTCGACCACACGCTCCCAGTCGGCGGCCTGCAGGTCGGTGTCGACCGTGACGCCGAGACGGTCCTTGTGCTGGTCCAGCACCTCTTCGAAATCGTCGTGGCTGAGGCCCAGCACGACGTTGGAGTACATGGTGATGAAGCGGCGATAGCTGTCGAAGGCGAAGCGGCGGTCGCCGGACAGACGCGCCAGCCCCTCCACCGTCTGGTCGTTGAGGCCCAGGTTCAAGACCGTGTCCATCATGCCGGGCATCGACGCGCGGGCGCCCGAGCGCACGGACACCAGCAGCGGATTGTCGACGTCGCCGAAGGTCTTGCCGACCACGCCTTCGACCTTCGCCAGCGCCGTCTTCACCTGCGCCTCCAGATCGGCGGGATAGGTCTCGCCATTGGCGTAGTACCAGGTGCAGACCTCGGTGGTGACGGTGAACCCGGGCGGAACCGGCAGGCCCAGAGACGACATCTCGGCCAGGTTCGCCCCCTTGCCGCCAAGGAGATTCTTCATCGACGCGTCGCCGTCGGCGGAGCCTCCGCCGAAGCCGTAAACCCACTGAGTCATGTTCGGTAAGCCCCTGAGCCGTGTTCTGATCGGCGGGGTTGGCCCCGCTCGGAATGCGGCATGACTAGCGCGCATGCGACAGCTTGACCATGCCGCATGTAACAATACGTGAGCAGCCGAACAGGTTCCTCTCACCGGCGAGGGCGGCGGGCCGCCGCAAAGAAAAAGGCCGGCTTGCGCCGGCCTCTTCCATCAGCTGTCCAGAAAGGATCGCAGCTTGCGGCTGCGGCTGGGATGTTTCAGCTTCCTCAGCGCCTTGGCTTCGATCTGGCGGATGCGTTCGCGCGTGACCGAGAACTGCTGGCCGACCTCTTCCAGGGTGTGGTCGGTGTTCATGCCGATGCCGAAGCGCATGCGCAGCACCCGCTCCTCGCGCGGCGTCAGCGACGCCAGCACGCGGGTGGTGGTCTCGCGCAGGTTCGACTGGATGGCGGCGTCGATCGGCAGGACGGCGTTCTTGTCCTCGATGAAGTCGCCCAGGTGCGAGTCCTCCTCGTCGCCGATGGGCGTTTCGAGGCTGATCGGCTCCTTGGCGATCTTCAGGACCTTGCGAACCTTCTCCAGCGGCATGGCCAGCTTTTCGGCCAGTTCCTCCGGGGTCGGCTCGCGGCCGATCTCGTGCAGCATCTGGCGGCTGGTGCGGACGATCTTGTTGATCGTCTCGATCATGTGGACCGGGATGCGGATGGTGCGCGCCTGGTCGGCGATCGAGCGGGTGATCGCCTGGCGGATCCACCAGGTGGCGTAGGTCGAGAACTTGTAGCCGCGGCGGTACTCGAACTTGTCGACCGCCTTCATCAGGCCGATGTTGCCCTCCT
>JAEYAO010000065.1 GCA_023456105.1 Pseudomonadota bacterium
GCGCTGGCGGGGGTCAGTCCCTGGCGCGGCGAGGCCTCGGGTCGCGTCGAGGCGGTCTCGACCGGCTGCGGGGCGGAGAGCGCGGAGGCGCGGGGGGACGGGGTCGAGCCGGCGACGACGCGGGCCGGAGTCTGGCGCACCGCCTTGCCGGGCCAGGACAGATAGCGGAGCCCCGCGACCTCGCCGGAAGACGCAGGCGCGGTCTGAGCCTGGGCCGACGGCGCGATCAGAGCGCCGGCGAGCACGGCGGCGGTCGCAAGGGCCGGAAGTCGGGACGGGGCGTGGCGCACGACGGTTCTCTCTCCGCGCAGACGGGTCGAGAGGCCGGACTAAACCGTCGCGCTTAATCCTGCGCTAACGGAGGAAAATTCAGCCGCGACCAGGCAGGTAGTTGTCCGTAAAGGCATCGCGCCAGTTCAGGCCGGTCGGCGTCAACCCCGCCTGGGATACCATGTCAAAGAACGCCTGCCACCGCTCGGCGGTCATGGCCCCCAGGCCATAGAGGGCGGCGTCGCCGCCGTCGACCAGGCCGTTGTCGCGCAGGGCCTCGCGCGCGGCGGTCAGGGCGGGCTCGCTGAGGTCGGGATTGCTGCGCCGGATCAGGGCGTCGGCCGGGGATGGGTCGCCGCGCATGTAGTCGCGCCAGCCCTCGGCCGTGGCGGCGATAAAGGATCGAAGCGCCTCGGCGTTGTCGCGGGCGAAGGCGTTGGGCGCCAGAACCAGCCCGCCGTAGGCCTGATAGCCTTCCTCGGCCAGCAGAAGGGTGCGCGGCTCGAACCCGCCGAGGCGCCGGATGCGATAGGGATCGCTGGTGACCAGTCCACCGAGCACGGCCGTCGGGTCGTCCAGGAACGGCTGCAAATCGCCGGCGAACGGCTGAAGCGCCGCGTCGGTGAAGCCGGCGTTGCCCTTGAGCCAGGCCCAGGCGGGCGAGGTCGCGGCCTCGGCCAGCAGCACCGGCCGGTCGTTGAGGTCGGACAGGCCGTCGAGACCCGGAACGTCGCGCACCATCAGGGCGGCGGGGTCGCGCTGGAAAAAGGCGGCCACGGCGCGCACCGGGGCGCCCTCCGCCGTCAGGGCGAAGATCGAGGCGCCGTTGGAGGCCAGACCCAGCTCGGCCGTGCCGCGCGCCAGCCGCTGGGCAGCGTCGCCGACGGACTCGCCCGCCACGATCTGGATGTTCAGCCCACGCCGTTCGTAGGCGCCGGAGGCGATGGCCGCATAGACCCCGCCGTGCCGGGCCTCGGCCGGGCCGTCGCTGGCGACCCGCAGCCGCACGCGCCCCTGTTCGTCCACCGGCGCCTCGACCCGCCGGCACCCGACCAGACCCGCCCCGCCCAGCGCTCCCCCCAGCGCCAGAGCCGCGCCGCCGAACAGGGCCTGTCGGCGATCCGCAAGGCGACGATTCCCGAAATGGCTCATCGCGCAGGTTTAGGCGGCGACGGCGCCGGTGGAAAGGCGATGATGCGCCTCAGTCGCCCCTCATGGCGTCGCTGTCCTCGGCGACCGCTTTGGAGTCGTCGGCCAGGCGATACTGCACCCGCGTCACGCAGCGGACGCCGGCGCTGGGGCTGGGCGCGGCGCGGCGCTGTCTGACGAGGTTGCGGGCCATATCGCCAAAGGCGGCGGCCGGCTGCGCCTCGACCACTTCAACATTGCCGGTCTCGCCCCAGGTAGCCAAGTCGAACCGCACGGTGGCCCAGCCCTCGACGCTTCTTCTGCGGAAAGCCTCGGGATAAGGCTGATCGCGCACCGCGATCAGCCGTTCGCTGATGGATTCAGGACAGTTCCGAAGGGGATCTTCCGGAAGGTCCGGCAGCGGCGGGGCGGGCAGGGCCGGGCCGGTGCGGAAGAAGTTGTGCACACAGCCGATGGCGCCCTCGCCGGGCTGCGAGGTGCTGTCGGCGGCGGCGCGTCGCGTCTCGGCGTCAAAGGCCGCATCGCCGGACGAGCCGAGGGTCTCCACATGGTGGGATCGACCGTCCGGACCCACGTCCCACCGCACCACCGTCCACGCATAACCGCCGGGGGACAGCCGCTCGCCGATGCTGAAATCCGGGAAACTGAGGGTGCGGCGGCGCAGCCTGGGGCGATCAGGGCCCATGCAATCGCCACGAGCGCCGGACAGTCGCTGCGCCACCGCCTCACGCACGGGGCCAGTATCGCGGGTGACCGCATAGTAGCGCATCAACAGGGATGGGTCGGCCGAAGCCAGCGGCGTGGGGAGGTATCGCACCGTCAGCCGGCAATCGGCGCGCGCGCCTTCGAAGCGCCAAGCGGCAAGATTGGCCTGAACCTGCTGCCTACCGGCTCTGATCACATAGGCGCCGGCGAAACCGTCACCGATCTCCGGCCGGACGTCGAGAACCCGCCCGTCGGAAGCGACGGAGAAGAGGAAGACGTCCGTCGTCTCAGACGTCGGATTCATGCCCGAGAGAGGCGGCAAATCCTCACTGTAGACCGGAAGCACGGCCTCGCCGCCGCAGGTCGTCTCGACCTGGGGATCCATCAGTACGGTGTTTGCGGGGTCGTTCGCCTGTGAAACGATCACCGGCGGTGGCGGAACGTCCGCAGATGCGGTCGATCCCGCCAAGCCCGCCGCGATGATCGTGGCCAAGATCCGCATGTTCCGCCCCTCCCTGAACTGCAGCGAGGTTGGAACAAGCCGGAGCGGTCTGTCCACCGCTGTTCCGCGACGATCAGCCCGCCAGAGCCGACTTCTTCTCCTCCAGCTCCAGCCATTCCATCTCGGCGGCCTCGAGGTCGGCGCGGGCCTGGGCGGCGGCGGTCATGGCGCGGTCGAAGGCCTTGGGGTCGCGGCTGTAGAGGTCCGGGTCGGCCAGCGCCGCATCATGGCGGGCGATTTCGGCGGGGAGAGTTTCGATCAGGCGTTCGAGCTCCTCCAGCCGGCGGGCGTCCTTGTAGGTGAGCTTGGCGGTCTTCTTGGGCGGGGCGGCGGGCGGCTGGGGCGCCTTGGCGCTCTCGCCGGCTGCTTCCCGGATCGGAGAGGACGAGGCGATGGGCTGAAGGAAGCCCGGGTTCTGGCGCACGAACTCGGTCCAGCCGCCGGGGGTTTCGACGATGGCGCCGCGACCATTCAGGGCCAGGGTGGAGGTGGCCAGCCGGTCGATGAAGTCGCGGTCGTGCGAGACCAGGATCAGGGTGCCGTCGTAGCCCTCCAGAAGCTCCTCCAGCTTGTCGAGGGTGTCCATGTCCAGGTCGTTGGTCGGCTCGTCCAGGACCAGGAGGTTGGCGGGTTTGGCGAGCGCGCGGGCCAGCAGCAGGCGGTTGCGCTCTCCGCCCGACAGGGTCGAGATCGGCTGGCGCAGCTGGGCCTCGGAGAACAGGAAGTCCTTGGCGTAGGCCGCGACGTGCATGGACCGGCCGCGCACCAGGATGGAGTCGCCGCCGCCGGGCGTCAGCGCGTCCCACAGGGTCATGTCCGACTTCAGCCCCTCGCGCGACTGGTCCAGATAGACAGGCTCGAGGTTGGCGCCCATGCGGACGGAGCCCTCGTCGGGTGCGAGCTCGCCCAGCAGGACCTTGACCAGGGTGGTCTTGCCCGCGCCGTTCGGGCCGACGATGCCTAGCCGGTCGCCGCGGATGATGCGGGTGGTGAGATTCTTGAACAGGGTGCGGGGTTGGCCCCCTCCACCAGGCTGCGCCTGGTCCCCCTCCCCCAGTGGGGGAGGGGAGAAGCTCTTGGACACCCCCTTGATGTCGGCCACCAGCTTGCCGGACAGGGCGCCGGAATCGACGCCGAGGTTCAGCTCGCGCGGCAGGTCCTTGACCCGCTCGGCGCGGTCGGCGCGCATGGCCTGGAGGGCGCGGGCGCGGCCCTCGTTGCGCGTGCGCTGGGCGGTGATGGAGCGGTAGAAGGTGTAGGTCTCGGCCTCGATCTTCTTGGTCAGGCGGCGCAACGATTCGGCCTCCTCCTCCATGACCTTGGCGGACCAGTCGTCGAACTCGATGAAGCCCTTGTTCAGGGTTCGGACGCGGCGGCCCTCCAGCCAGTGAACCGTGTCGGTGACGCGGTTCAGGAAGGCGCGGTCGTGGCTGACCACCAGCACGGCGAAGCGGGCCTGGATCAGCTCGGTCTCCAGCAGCTCGATGGCCAGGATGTCGAGGTGGTTGGTGGGCTCGTCCAGCAGGAGCAGGTCGGGCTCTTCGGCGAAGGCCTTGGCCAGCGCCGCTCTGCGGGTCTCGCCGCCGGACAACCCTTGCGTGGACTTGGCGGGATCGAGCCCGAAGGTGGTCAGCCAGGCTTCGGCGGTCCAGCTCTCGGCTTCACCGGACGCGGCGTAATCCAGGAGGGTTTCGCCGGTGATGGCGGGCTCCTGCGGCACATAGGCGAAGCGGACGGCGGACTGGACCGAGCGGTCGCCGCTGTCAGGCTCGATCAGGCCCATGACCACCTTCATCAGGGTGGACTTGCCCGCGCCGTTGCGGCCGACCAGGGCGGCTCTGGAGCGCGGCTCGACCGCCAGATCGACGCCGTCGAACAGCGGGCGGGGCCCGTCCTGAAGACGGACGTCCTTGAGGGCGACGAGGGGGGGACGGGCTGCCATGGGCGGGCATATAGCGACTGCGCCGGCCGGGGGCCATCGGGCGCGTTTGACGAGGCGGCGTCCGGCGCGATGTAATCGCCCAACATGGTTGCGGCTGGGGGAGACGGTGATGACGGCGGACAAGCGGGCGCCCGGGCGCTGGGGATACGGGCTGGGGGTGGCGGCGATTCTCGCCGGGGTCGCAACGATGGTGGCGATCCTGGCGACGCAGATCACCAAGCTGGACGATGGCCTGGAGCAGATCGTGGTTCCGGGATCGCGGACCCTGATGCTGGAGCCGGGGCGCCAGACCGTGTTCCTGGAGCTGACAAGCGTCGCCGAGGGCAAGGCCTTTTCGGTCGCCGAGGTGTCGGGCCTTCAGGTTCGGGTCGCCGACCCGCAGGGGCGGCCGCTGGCGCTTAGGGCGCCCGGCGCCAGCGCCAACTACAGCTTTGGGGGACGCAGCGGCCAGTCGATCCAGGAGTTCGATGTAGCGACCGCAGGCTCCTACGTCGTCGCCGCAGACTATGCCGGCGCCGCGGGGCCGCAGACGGTCATCGCGGTGGGCCACGACTTCATGGGCGGCCTGGTGGGCACGGTGTTCAGCGCGCTGGGGCGATGTTCCTGGGCGTGGCGGTCGGGCTGGCCCTCGGGATCACGACCTATCTGCGCCGGCGCGGCGTGCGGGCCGAGCGCGCCCGGGCCCGGATGGCGACGACGGGCCTGTGACCCGTCGCCGCCAGGCGGAGCCTCAGTCCGCGCCCAGGTCCGCGCGTGACAGATCCAGGTCGGCGGCCGGGACGACGACCAGGTCCGGGTGCCTGGCGCGCAGGGCGTCGATGAACACCTTGGAATCGCCGGCCACCACCACATAGGCGCGGTCGGAGGAGACGTACTGGCGGGCGGCGGCTTGCAGGGTCTCGGGCGTCACGGCCGCGATCTTCTGCGGATAGGTGGCGACGTCGTCGACCGGCAGGCCGTACTCGACCGCATCCGACAGAAAACCACCTAGACCCGCCGTGGTCTCGATCTGGCGGGCGAAGCCGCCGTTCAGGTAGGTCGAGCGGCGGGCGGAGGCGTCGGCGGCCACCGCCTCGGCGCCCAGGCGGTCGAACTCGGCCATGATCAGGTCCACGACCTCGGCCGCGCTCTCGTTCTTGGTCTGGGTGGAGGCGGTGACGAGGTCGGCCGAGGCGCCCGAGCCCAGGCTGGAGTAGGCGCCGTAGGACAGGCCGCGCTTGGCCCGCACCTCCTGGAACAGGCGGCCGTTGGAGCCGCCGCCCATGACCGCATTGGCGACGGCCAGGCGATACCAGTCGTCGCTGGTGCGCAGCGGCGCCGGCACGGCGGCGGCGACGGCGGCCTGTCCCGAGCCCGGCAGGTCCACGACCACCACGCGCGGCGTCGCCTTGGCGGCGGCTGAAGCGGCCGGCGAGAGGACGGGCAGGGGCGAGCCGGGCTTGGCCCAGCCGCCCAGCAGGCGCTCGGCGTAGGCGAAGCCTTCCTCCGGGCTCATGCCGCCGTTGATGATCAGGGCGGCGTTTTCGGGGCGCCAGCGTGCGGCGTGCAGCGCGGCGATTTCCTCGCGGGTGACGGCCGCCAGCGAGGCTGGGGTGCCGCGCGCGGGCGCGCCGTAGCCGCCGTCGCCAAAGGCCACGCGGCGCAGGGCGGCCGAGGCG
>JAEYAO010000121.1 GCA_023456105.1 Pseudomonadota bacterium
GGGCAAGGGCTGGGCCTTCCCCGGCCAGGGCTACGGGGAGAGCATCGTGAAGCTGCTGGGGCAGATCCTGGCCCAGGAGACGCCGCAGAGCCCCGCCCCGTCCCCGGAGCCGGAAGCGCTGGCCGGGTTCCCGGCGTGGCAGCGGGACGGCCTGGCGGCCCTCCAGGCCGCCGGAGTCATCGACAGTCCGGACTACTGGGCGGCGAAGTTCAGCGAGGGCGTCACGGTGGGCGAGCTGTTCGGCATCCTTGGAAAAATGGCCGGAAGAGCATAGGAAAGGAGGTCGGCAGCTTTGGACGAGGCGCAGCTGCAGTGGCTGAATGAGCTCCCCGCAGAACGCTTTCCGGAGCCCTATCAGACCATGGCGCGGGAGATCGGAATACCGGGTACTGTTCGGCTGGCGGAGCTGTTCGGCGGGAGCGGCATGTACTTCCCCGAGCTGGACAAGCTGCTGACAGAGCTGCGGAACGCCAACATCCGTGCGGAATTCGACGGCGGGAACCACAAGGCGCTGGCCCGGAAGTACGGTCTTTCCGAGCGGTGGATCTACGAGATCCTGAAGGCGGAGGGCCTGGACGAAAACCAGCTGGATCTGTTCGCGGGGAACTTTTGAAGTACTTCAATAGAGAACGCAGAGGAAACCGTGTACCCTAAGACTACGAGCTTTGCTCGTAGTCTTATTTTTTGCCACAAGGAGGGGGCGCAGCATGAACATGGAAGCCATCCAGAGCGCCGCGAGCGAGGCGCTGTTGAACGTGGTGCTGGCCGTGATCGCCCTGGCCGGCGCATACGCGGTGTACTACATCCGGCTGGGCGCGTCGAAGCTGAAGGCGCAGACGGCGCGCATCGCGGACGAGGCGGGGCGCAAAGCGCTGGAGGACGCGATCTCGGACGTGGAGCGGCTGGCGACGCTGTCTGTGGGGGCGACCGAGCAGACGACGGCGAAGGCGCTGCGGGAAGCGGTGAAGAGCGGAAATGCGAGCCGGGAGGAGCTGGCCGCCCTGGGCAGGCGGGTCTTTGAGGAGGTCAAAGGGTCCATCGCGCCGGAGGCCCAGCGGGTGATCACGGAGAACCTTGGCAGCTTCGACCGGTATCTGACGAACTGCATCGAGGACGCGGTGCTGAAGGTGAAGCAGGCCGGGGCCGGGATGACGGTGCCGGAAGGCGCGATCCTGACCGGCGCAGAGCTGGAGGCCGTGCTGGGCGCAGCGGCGGAGCCTTAAAGGAGGCCGGGCATGGAAGTCACCCAGATCACCGCCGTCATCGGGGCGGCGGCCTCGCTGCTGTGTACCCTCGTCGTGGGCGCACTCACCTTCTTTATCAAGAAGACGCTCACCTCGCTGGAAGAGGCAGACAAGAAGAACGCCGCCCAGATCGCCGAGTCGAAAAAGGAGGCCGCCGCGCAGATCGCAGAAGCAAAGCGGGAGGCCGCCGATAAGATCGCCAAGGTGGATGAGAAACTCAACGACCTGAAGGCGGACCTCCCGTTGGTGTATGTCACCCGGGAGGACTACATCCGGGTGATGAACCGGGTGGAGGACAAGCTGGATCAGATCCTCTACGGAAGCGGAGGGACAAGAAAGGAGGGTTAGGAGCCCATGGCGATCATGGACGAACTGACGGAGCAGGAAGTCAGCAGGAACAAGGCGATCCGGGGCTATATCATCCGGGCCCTGGCAAAGGGCAACCACAACGCGCTGCTCGTCCGGCAGATCACCAACGCCCTGGTGGCGGACGGCCTGATCTATTCCCCGGACATCTCCAAACACCTGGAGTACCTGGAGGAGGCCGGCTACATCACGTTTACGAGCCGCGTGGCCAATGCCTACAACGCCTATCGGAAGGACGCCGTCATCAAGCTCACCCGGAGGGGCGTGGATCTTCTGGAGAGCACGATCGACGACCCAGGCGTCGATGTCTAAGAACGAGCGACGCCGGACACGGGTGAGCTCGACGATCGACAAGCTCCCGGATGACATTAAGGGGCAGCTCGACGTCAAGCTATCCGACACCACCAACACCTACGAGGAGCTCTCTGTATGGCTCAAGAGCGAAGGGTATGAGATCAGCAAGTCGGCGATCGGTCGGTATGCTATCCGAACCACCCAAGCCGCGCAGCGCGTCGCCGAGACCATCCAGAGGACTCAGGCAATCGCCCAGGCCGTTGAAGCGCACCCCGACCTCGACTACACGAAGGCGGCGTCAATGGTGCTCATGGACGGCCTCATGCAGCGGGTCAGCACCGCCGAGGACGACTTCCAGGAAATGCCCCTCGACAAAGCTGGGCGGCTCATCGCCTCCCTGGCCCGGAACGCGACCTATGAGAAGCGTGTCCGAGCAGACCTCAAGAAAAAGGCGGAGCTCGCCTTCGATCAGATGGAGGCAGAGCTGATGGCGGCGATCAAGCAGCACCCGGAGCTCGCGGGAGAGTTGCATGACGTACTTGCGCGGGCGAGAGAGAAGGTGCTGACCGATGGCGAAGATTAACCTCAATGAATACCTCGAACGGCTCGAGGAGCCGGAAGACCGCGAAGTGGTCGCAAACCGTGCATACCAGCGGCAGCTTTTTCTTGATTATGTTGTCCGTGGCGGCAACTTCCCCGAACAGCGGGCGCAGCTTCTCCGGGACTTCCGGGCCGGAAAAGAGCTGGCCGGGCCGAAGGGGCTACGCCGGAGGCTCGGGGCAATCGACCTTGAATATTTCGGGCGGGCCTACCTCTCCCACTACTTCGTCCGGCCCTCCCCGGCGTTCCACGGAGAACTTGACCGGATATGGATGGAGGGCGTGATGAAGGGGCTCGACCCCGTCCGGGAGGCCAAGCAGATCAACCGGGCAGACGGCTGCCGCCGTGCGATCGAGGCCCCACGCGGCCACGCCAAGAGCACCAACTTCACTTTCAAGGACGACCTCCATGCTGCCCTCTATGCCTACAAGCATTACATCATTATCCTCTCGGACAGCTCCGAGCAGGCGGAGGGCTTCCTGGCAGACATCAAAACGGAGCTGGAGGAGAATGCGGCGCTGAAGGAGGACTTCGGGGCGCTGGAGGGCAAGGTATGGAAGGCGTCGGTCATCCTGCTTGCCAACGGGGTCAAGATCGAGGCGATCGGCTCCGGCAAGAAGATCCGTGGTCGGCGGCACAAAGAATGGCGTCCCGATCTCATCGTCTGCGACGACCTGGAGAACGACGAGAATGTCAACACCCCGGAGCAGCGGAAGAAGCTGCGGGACTGGTTTTATAAGGCGGTCTCCAAGGCGGGCGACACTTACACGGATATCGTGTATATCGGCACGCTGCTCCACTTTGACGCGCTGCTTGCCAACGTAGCGAAGAACCCGAGCTACAAGTCGGTGCGCTATCAGGGCGTCATCAGCTTCGCCACAAACGGCGAGTTATGGGACGCATGGGAGTCCATCTTCACCGATCTCGCCAACGACAACCGACAGGAGGACGCACTGGAGTTCTTTCAAGCGAACCGCGAGGCGATGCTGGAAGGAACTGAGGTCTTGTGGGAGGAGAAGCTCTCCTACTACGACCTCATGGTCATCCGCATCTCTGAAGGCGAGGCGTCCTTCAACAGCGAAATCCAAAACGACCCCATCGAGCCGGAGAACTGCACGTTCCAGGAGGAATGGTTTGACTTCTGGGATGACGAGGGGAAGCAGCAGCCGGACTTCTCCGACCCGAAGTTCCTGTTCATCGGGGCCAACGACCCCTCTCTGGGAA
>JAEYAO010000003.1 GCA_023456105.1 Pseudomonadota bacterium
CGGCTGGAGACCGCCTACACCCCCGCCGGCGACCAGCCCGCCGCCATAGCCGAGCTTGTGGCCCAGGCGGAAGCCGGCGACCGCGACCAGGTGCTGCTGGGCGTCACCGGCTCGGGCGAGACCTTCACCATGGCCAAGGTGATCGAACAGACCCAGCGCCCCGCCCTGATCCTGGCCCCCAACAAAACCCTGGCCGCCCAGCTCTATTCCGAGTTCAAGGCCTTCTTCCCCGACAACGCAGTCGAATACTTCGTATCCTACTACGACTATTATCAACCCGAAGCATATGTACCCAGAACTGATACATATATCGAGAAGGACAGTTCTCAGAATGAGCAGATAGATCGGATGCGGCACTCGGCGACGCGGTCGATCCTGGAACGGGATGATGTGATCGTGGTGGCGTCGGTGTCGTGCATCTACGGCATCGGCTCGGTGGAGACCTATACGGCGATGACCTTCACGCTGAAGGTCGGGGACCAGATCGACGAGGGCAAGCTGCGCGCCGACCTTATCGCGCTGCAGTACAAGAGGAACGACGCGGCGTTCGAGCGCGGCATGTTCCGAAAGCGCGGCGACACGCTGGAGGTCTTTCCCGTCCACCTGGAGGACCGGGCCTGGCGCATCAGCCTGTTCGGCGACGAGATCGAGGCGATCGTCGAGTTCGACCCCCTGACCGGCAAGAAGACCGCCGATCTGGACGAGGTCACCGTCTACGCCGCGTCCCACTACGTCACGCCGCGCCCGACGCTGAACCAGGCCGCCGCCGGCATCAAGGCCGAGCTGAAGGAGACGCTCGACTGGATGGTCGAGAACGGCAAGCTGCTGGAGGCCCAGCGGCTGGAGCAGCGCGTCCGCTTCGACCTGGAGATGATCGAGGCCACCGGCTCCTGCGCCGGGATCGAGAACTATTCCCGCTGGCTGACCGGCCGCGCGCCGGGCGAGCCGCCGCCGACCTTCTTCGAATACATCCCAGACAACGCCCTGCTGTTCGTGGACGAGAGCCACGTCACCGTGGGCCAGATCAACGGCATGTTCCGGGGCGACTACCGGCGCAAGTCGACGCTGGCGGAATACGGCTTCCGCCTGCCCTCCTGCATCGACAACCGCCCGCTGAAGTTCGAGGAATGGGACGCCATGCGGCCCCAGACCGTGCACGTCTCGGCCACCCCCGGCCCCTGGGAGATGGAGCGCACGGGCGGCGTCTTCGTCGAGCAGGTGATCCGCCCCACCGGCCTGATCGACCCGCCGGTCGAGATCCGTCCCGTCTCCGGCCAGACCCGCAACCAGGTCGACGACGTCATCGACGAGGTCAAGGCCGTAGGGCGCCAGGGCTATCGCAGCCTGGTCACCACCCTGACCAAGAAGATGGCCGAGGACCTGACCGAATACATGCACGAACAGGGCGTGCGCGTCCGCTACATGCACTCGGACGTGGATACGCTGGAGCGGATCGAGATCATCCGCGACCTGCGCCTGGGGACGTTCGACTGCCTGATCGGCATCAACCTGCTGCGCGAGGGGCTGGACATTCCCGAATGCGGCCTAGTCGCCATCCTGGACGCGGACAAGGAGGGTTTCCTGCGCTCGGAGACCTCGCTGATCCAGACCATCGGCCGCGCGGCCCGCAACGTCGACGGCCGCGTCATCCTCTACGCCGACCGCATGACCGGCTCCATGGAGCGCGCCATCAGCGAGACCAACCGCAGGCGCGAGCGGCAGGAGGCCTACAACGCCGAACACGGCATCACCCCCGCCTCCGTCAAGCGCGACATCAAGGAGATCCTGGACAGCCCCTACGAAAAGGACCGCGTCCTGATCCCCGCCGGCGTCAAGGAGGAGAGCAAGCCCTTTGTCGGCTCCAACTTCCAGGCCGCCCTCAAGGACCTGGAGGGCCGCATGCGCGACGCCGCTTCCAACCTCGAGTTCGAGGAAGCCGCCCGCCTGCGCGACGAGATCAAGCGCATGAAGCTGATGGACCTGGAGTTCGCCAACGACGCCCTCACCGGCGCCGGCGAAGAGGTCGACCGCTCAGCCCCCAAGAAGTGGCGCGCCGAAGCGGCGGCGGAGAAGGCGCAGGCGTTCAGGAAGGGGCGGGTTTAGGAGAAGCTCGGCCCATCGCTTAGCGACAGGACCGCAAGGCCCATCAGGCACAACCCACACTCTCGTCGCGGGCGTGTAGAACCCGCTTTGGGAGGTTGCCCAAAACCGTCGCTCTTAGTTGCGGCGAAAGCGATACGGGTGCGACGAAATGCACGGCGTGAACACGGTTAGTTCGTGAACCTTCGAGGACTTGGTCATTTTCTACAAACAACCTCTCCTGTAGAGTGCGAACATCGCTCGAACGGATCGGGGGCCGTAACGCCGATGCTAAGTTGATCGCTCGACTTTGAGATCGAAACGAAGCGTAGTTTGCCACTGCGGGCGAGGGAAAGAAGATTTCTCTCGAATGAGATCCGCCGGATCGGCTCGCGCAAACCACCGTCCTCTGCCCACGCGATGATCGCTGCTCGCGAAACATCGAAGGAGGGCAAGCCCAGGCGACTTGACGCTATGTCTCGCAGTCGGTCCTTATCGCCCCCGTTGACGGAAACATAGCAGGTCTGCTGACTGATTGATCCCGCGCCGCCCTGAGAGAATGCGAACGGCCGCAAGGTCACACGCCAATCCAAATCACCGTCGCGCTTTGACATGACAGTGAGCATCCCACCGCCGTACAGATCCTCTGGTATGAGGTTCTGAGAGGAGCGAAAGCCCCAACTTTCAGCTACAGGCTCCGCCAGATCGATATCTGCGTCGCCGTCCATACAGATCGCTTGAAAATATCGATACAAGTCTGCTTCAATCTCGTCCCCATGGCTTCGAGCCTGGGTTCCCACGAGGGACAATGCCGACAGAACTACTAGGGCGATCATTCCCGCGACCTCCAGTAGTGGAAGCTTGACATGTTGCTGGCGGCCGCGCAACCCTGACGATTGCCAATCAAGGCGCTGGGAAGGGGACTACAATGCGTAAAACTCTGTTAAACCTAGCCATTACCGTTATGGCCCCTTGCTGCTCCGCTGGCCGCTGCCGCAAATCCTGCATGCCAAGCGTGCATGTCTGGTTGTGACGCTGCATACGGCCACGATGAAGAAAGCCTAGTGAATTGCTATGCGGGCTGCTTCGACTCGAGCGGCGCGGCCTGCATGATTACCATAGGCTGACTAAGTAGATTTAGGCCCCCGCTTCGGAGAGAGGCGGGGCCTAAATTGAACAACTGCCGCATCTAGCGACGCCCGGCTCGGTCGACATGAAGTTCTGTAGCGCCCCTGCTCTCGTCATCTTCATACTCATCGTTCCGGCTGCGTGCAGCGATCCAAGGAACGTAGCGGACATAGCTTCCTCTACGCCCGCGCCGAACGCAACACTCCACCTAGGCAAAGAGGGCTGCGTTCCCCTTTCAACAGATTATAGCTCGCCACAAGTTGGTACGGGTTTCGAATACAGCTATCAGAACGGCATGCGGGTCGTCCGCACGATCAAAGCCGTCGATGGGCGGCGAGTGGACTATTCGCTGCGTGTTGTCCGGACGCCAGATGGCGGCAGCCCAGCGGAGTCAGAAGCCGAATTTGAACGCGTCACCCTAGGCAGCATGTTTCCGCTGACCCAGCACGTCGATCGAAGTACCATCTATGATGAGGATCCTTTTGACGCCCTGCTGACCATGGCTGTCGGCGATCGCAAGGTGATCAACGGTGCAGACTCCTTAAGCACGGCGCGTCGAACGGAGGTCGTGCCAACCAAAACTGAGATTGAGTACTTGGGGTGTGGTGAGGCGACCTTGGCAAGTGGCCCCCGATTTTTGCGCGCTTACAAGGTGACCACTCAAGGTGTAAGCAGTCCCCGAGGACGTGAGCCAGAACTGAAGACAGCTACGACGATCTACTATGTGGATCCGAGTTTGGGCATGCCTGCTCGTATCCAGGGGTTGTCGATCGCTGATCTGTTCTTTGTCCATCGTGCTCGGATTAAGTAACGCCTGATCCGCGCGGCAGACCTTTGGCTAGGCTCAGGACCCATTGATGTGAGGCGCTGGATCTGATTCAGGCTCCCGAGGAGTCTGGATATGAGTGACCTATATTGGCTGACGGACGAGCAGATGGAGCGGCTCCGGCCGCACTTTCCCAAG
>JAEYAO010000069.1 GCA_023456105.1 Pseudomonadota bacterium
CGCCCCGGTTCCGGTCGAACAGCGGCAACGGCATGCTGACGCCGAAGGTCAGGGCCGTGGCGTCCTCGGCTTCGTAGCGCCGGATGCCCACGGAGGCGGTGACGTCGGGGCGGGCGCGAACCCGTTCGACCTCGATGCGGCTCTCTGCGGCGGCGCGTTCCGCCTCAGCGACCAGAACCTCGGGAGCCGCCCCGACGGCGATGGTCACACCGGCCGGGGTTCTATCCAGCAGACTCGTATCGATCGAAGTGACCGGCGTTGGCAGCATGGCTACTGCGGTCAGACGGGCGAAGGCCGCGTCGCGTTCCGCCTGCGCCTCGTCCAGCGTCGCGCGCGCCGCCGCCGCTTCCGTCTCACCCTGGATGCCGCGCAGAAGCGGCTCGCGGCCTTCCTCCACCAGGATCAGGGCAGCGCGGGTATCGGCGATGGTCACTGTCAGCGCCTCCTCGGCCAGTTGGAACCGCCGTTCGGCCGCTTCGGCCTCTGCATAGACGAGAGCCAGTCGGCTCGCCGCCTCGACGTCGGCGAGGTCCCGGCGCAGGGCGGCGGTCCCGGCTTCGGCACGGGCGACACCGACACGAGCGCTGCGGCGGCCCCACAGTTCGAGGTCCTGGCTCAGGGAGAGGGTGGTCTCGGCGTTGTCGTAGCCTTGGAATGGGCCGGTGCCGAAGGCGTTCTCCGCCTCCAGTCCCAACACCGGATTGGGGCGAACCCGCGCCTGACGGACCCGCGCCTCGGCCGCGTCGAGCAGCGCATCGGCCTCCACGGTCATCGGTGTCAGGCCGATGCGTTCAAGCAACGCCTCGAAAGAGGGCGCGGGATCGGCCCAGGCAGGGCCGGTGACCGCCGTCGCCATCGCGACCACGGCGCAGCCGATCGCAAGACGCGACCGACCAGATTTCAGGGGTGGCATGTTCCAAATCCCAGCAGTTCCAAACGATTCACGCGCGCCAAAAGGCGCCGGGCATCGTCAGGCTCTGGGAGGGCGTTCCAGGCCGCTCGGCGCGCGAGATGCCAGGGGCTCGGACGCCGGTCGCAACAGCCTCAGAGCGGTGATCGAAACGGCGGACGCGTGCTGGGGCGACGATGGCACGGTCGTCCCGCCGTGGTGGCAGTGCCCGTGCGGACAGGCCGCATGATCGGCGGGTTCGACCGGCTCGTCGCCCGCGTCTTCCAGAGTGAGGGCCGCTGAATGGGACGCCTCGGCTTCAATCGCGCAGGTCGCCGCGTCGGCTGTCGGAATCAACACGAACACCGCCAGGATCAGCGCCAGCAGCGCCGACATCAGTCCATATCTGGCCTGCCGTCGTTCCATGGAGTGCGTGTAGCACGAATAGGGCCTGCCACAACCGGCCCATCGTCGCAGCTACGCGGCCTTTAGCAGTGGCCGGGCTCGCGGCGAGACGCCCCTACGACTCTCTGACATGCCGTTGTTCTTCGACCGCCCACGTTGCGGGTGAGCCCACCCCCACATCCGTCAAGTCCTTTCGCCAGCGCGCCGCTTTGATCAATGCCCGAGCCACACTGGCGCGATCTGGCGCAGTGGCGACGACTCGGCCGTTTCGCAGCCCGATGAACCCTCGGCCGTCGCGCTCCGGTGCGATCTGGCAGAGCTGGTTTCCGTGGAAGAAGGACAGGCTGCTCACTAGGCCAACTCCAACGGGACAGTAACAGCATGCTTGGCCTGCTTGGTGACCAGAACCCAACCTTGCGGTTCCCCCGCGATCGGCACAGCGCGCACTCGTCCGGCCAGTCGTAAGGGCCTCAGACAGGCTCGGACGCGTTTGGCCATCGTGATTTCCAGCTTCTTGTCTGCGGGATCGAGGTCTCGCCGCTCAACGACCGCCTGTGCCAGCGCTCTCGATGTGAGCGGTCCTTCGGCCTCTCTCAGACAATCGACGACAATGCCGGTGATCTCTCCCGGCGCGGCGGCGTGGGTCGGCCGGGCCCGCTTCGGGGCGATTTCGCCGATGTCGATGTCCGGTTTGAGCAGGACAAGGACCGCGTCCAGGTTTTGGATCGCCTTCTGAAGGTCGCGAATGAGCCGTTGATGTTGCTCCAACTCCCCGTCCAGCTCGGCGCGTTTGCGGACAAGGGTGTGAAGGGCGACGGAATGCTCGGAGCCGAAAGGGATGATCGAACTTGCCATGCCCTCACCATAAAGGCAGGGGTTCCCACGGTCTCGGTTGTCAAGGTGTGTTTGCTACCCATAGCCGTCCAAGGGGATGTAGTTTACATCGACCTTCTCCCGCTTGCGGGAGAAGTGGCCCGTCGATCGCGCAGCGATCCAGGGTCGATGAGGGGAGCCTTCTTGAACAGGACACTTCCCCCATCGTCATGCGTGTCGCTGCGCGCCACGACATGACACTTCCCCCGACAAGCGGGGGAAGGACCGCCGTGTTGCAATTCGCGGACTCTTCCGCCATAAGCCGCCGCTTCCGGCGCAAGTGAACCTCGCGTCTCCACCATCACGACCCCATCTTGGATGGACGAGGATGGCGAGAACCCCCTGTCGACGTGATCGTCCACAGGGGCCGTTGTCGTATGGAGCCGTTCTCACCCGCCAAACGAGGTAGTGAATGTTCGAGGCTCTGAACGAGCGGCTGACAGGCGTCTTCGACCGGATCACCGGGCGGGGCGCCCTGTCCGAAAAGGACGTGGCCGAGGCGATGCGCGAGGTGCGCACGGCCCTGCTCGAGGCGGACGTCGCCCTGCCGGTCGTCAAGGAGTTCATCGCCTTCGCCACCGAGCGCGCGACCGGCGAAGAGGTGATCCGCTCGGTCAAGCCGGCCGACCAGGTGGTCAAGATCGTCTATGACGGCCTGATCGAGATGCTGGGCGGCGAAGAGCCGGTTCCGCTGAACACCAACGCCAATCCGCCCGCCGTGGTGCTGATGGCCGGCCTGCAGGGCTCGGGCAAGACCACGACTTCGGCGAAGCTGGCGCGCCGCCTGAGCCAGTTCGACCGCAAGAAGGTCATGATGGCCTCGCTGGACACCCGTCGCCCGGCGGCGATGGAGCAGCTGGCTACGCTCGGCAAGCAGATCGAGGTCGCCACCCTGCCGATCGTGCAGGGCGAAAGCGCGGTGCAGATCACCCGCCGGGCGCTGCAATCGGCCAGGCTGCAGGGCTTCGACGTCCTGATCCTGGACACCGCCGGCCGCATCACCCTGGACGAAGGGCTGATGAACGAGGTGGCCGAGGTCGCGGAGATCGCCAAGCCGGTCGAGACCCTGCTGGTAGCCGACAGCCTGACCGGCCAGGACGCGGTTCGCACCGCCAAGGCCTTCCACGAGCGCCTCCCGCTGACGGGCCTGGTGCTGACGCGGGCGGACGGCGACGGGCGCGGCGGGGCCATGCTGTCGATGCGGGCCGTCACGGGCCTGCCGATCAAATATCTGGGCGCCGGCGAAAAGGTCGATGCGCTGGACGTGTTCGACGCCCGCCGCGTCGCCGGCCGCATCCTGGGCCAGGGCGACATCGTGGCGCTGGTCGAAAAGGCCGCCCAGGACCTGGACCAGGCCAAGGCCGAGAAGATGGCCAGGAAGCTGGCCAAGGGCCAGTTCGACCTGGACGACCTGGCCGGCCAGCTTCAGCAGATGAAGCGCATGGGCGGGCTGCAGGGCATCATGGGCATGCTGCCCGGCGTGGCCAAGATGAAGGGCCAGATGGCTGAAAGCGGCATCGACGACCGCATGATCCTGCGCCAGGAAGCCATCATCTCCTCGATGACCAAGGCCGAGCGCAAGAAGCCTGACCTGTTGAACGCCTCGCGCAAGAAGCGCATCGCCGCCGGCGCCGGCGTGGACGTGCAGGACGTCAACCGCGTGCTGAAGCAGCACCGCCAGATGGCCGACATGGTCAAGTCGATGGCGCGCGGCGGCCCCAAGAAGATGCAGCAGATGGCCGCCATGCTGGGCGGGCTCGGCGGCGGCGGGATGGGCGGACCCGATCTGAACCGCCTCAAGGCCATGGGCGGCGGCAAGATGCCCGAGCCCTCGGCCGACGAACTGAAAGCCATCCAGGACCGCTTCGCCGGCCTGGGCGGCGGACAACTTCCGGGAGGCCTTCCGGGTCTGCCGGGCTTCCCGAAAAAGAACTGACTTCGTTTAGAAAGAGACCGAAATGCTGAAGATCCGTCTGGCCCGCGGCGGCGCCAAGAAGCGCCCCTACTACCACATCGTCATCGCCGACTCGCACTCGCCGCGCGACGGCAAGTTCATCGAAAAGGTCGGCGCCTACAACCCGATGCTGCCCAAGGACGGCGCCCAGCCGCGCGTCACCCTGAAGTCCGAGCGCATCGCCGAATGGCTGGGCAAGGGCGCTCAGCCCACCGACCGCGTGGCGCGCTTCCTGTCGCAGGACGAGACCCTGTCGGCTAAGGTGAAGTGGACCCAGGGCAACAACCCGAACCGCGCCCAGCCCGGCAAGAAGGCGCAGGAACGCGCCGCCGAGCGCGCCCAGCGCGAAGCCGACCGCGCAGAGGCCGAAGCCGCCGCCAAGGCTGACGCCGCCGCCGCCGCCGAAGCCGCCAAGGCCGAAGCC
>JAEYAO010000005.1 GCA_023456105.1 Pseudomonadota bacterium
CCGCGGCCCACGCCACAGGCGCCGGCCCGACCGGCGCAGGATCCGCACGCCGGTCACGTCATGCCGCCCGCGCAGACGCCGCCCGCCGCGGATCCGCATGCAGGCCACCAGATGCCGGCGCAGCCCGCGCCCGTAGACCCGCACGCGGGACACCAGATGCCGGCGGCGACGCCCGGCCAGGCTGATCCGCACGCGGGCCACGACATGTCGGCCATGTCGCCCGCGCAGACCGACCCTCACGCCGGGCATGACATGTCGACCATGAGCATGGGGCCGCCCGATGTGGCGACCAGCTCCGACAATCCCGGCCGTCCTCCGGAGGACCCGCTCCCGGCCGCCGCCCTGGCCGGCCCTGCCCACGCCGCCGATCTCGTCTTCGGCGCCGAGGCCATGGCCGCCTCTCGCCGGACCCTGATTCACGAAAACGGCGACGTCCGCACCACGGCCGTCATTCTCGATCGCCTCGAAGCCGGCTTCGGCGACGACGGCGAGACCTACCTCTGGGACGTCCAGGGCTGGACGGGCGGCGACATCAATCGCTTCTGGTGGAAGTCCGAGGGCGAAGGCGACTTCGGCGGCGAGCTCGAGGAGGCTGAAGTCCAGGCGCTCTACAGCCGCGCGGTCACGCCCTTCTGGGACGTTCAGGCCGGCGTGCGTCAGGACTTCCGGCCCGACGGCGAGGACACCACGCATCTGGTCCTCGGCCTGCAGGGCCTGGCGCCCCATTGGTGGGAAGTCGACGCCGCCGCCTTCCTGTCGACCGACGGCGACCTGACCGCCCGCGTCGAGGCCGAATACGACCAGCGCATCACCCAGCGCCTGATCCTTCAGCCCCGCCTCGAAATCGACGCTTCAGCCAGCGACATTCCGGAACTGGAGATCGGTTCGGGCCTGTCCTCGATCGAGGCGGGCCTGCGACTGCGCTACGAATGCCGCAAGGAGTTCGCCCCCTATGTCGGCATCGAGTGGAGCCGCGCGTTCGGCGATACCGCCGATTACATCGAGGCCCGAGGCGGCGAGACCGACGACACCCGCTTCGTCGTCGGCCTCAAGGCCTGGTTCTAACCGAAGGAGACCACCCCATGATGATCCGCACTCTCGTTGTCACCGCCGCCCTCGCGTTCGCCGGCACCGCCGCCGCCCAGGACCCGCATGCGGGTCACGCTATGCCGGCCCAGGCCGCAGCGCCCCAATCCGGCATCACGACCGTTCCTGCGAATGGCGCGATGACCCAGGGTTCGCCCGAGCGGTTCAGCGTCACCTTCCCCCACGCCATGGTCCTCAAGACCGTCGCCCTCTCCGCCGAGGGGCAGGCTCCGGTCGACGTCACTGTCCCCGCCGCGCCGGCCGCCGCCACCGTCGGCGTGGCTCTTCCGCGCCTCGCGCCGGGCAACTACACGGCCGCCTGGACCGCCGAAGGCCCGGACGGCCACAAGATGTCCGGCTCCGTCAGCTTCATGGTTCACTAGGAGAACGACGATGAGGGTTTCCAACCTGCTGGCCGCCGCCGGCGCGATCCTGACCCTGAGCGCGGGCGCGGCTCTGGCGGCCGAAGGCTGCGATTGTTGCAAGGACATGGCTGCGGACGCGGCTATGACGTGCTGCGACGAGATGCAGAATGATGCGTCTTCGGCTCCCGCTCATTCACTGGCACCTGACAGCGCGCCTGCGAGGCCTTCGTCAGAGGCCGTGAACCACAATCAGCAGCGTTCACCAACCTAAGCGACACTTCTACGATTTCGGCAGGAACTCTCCGCCCAACCGCCGACGACCATCGGTCGAGCGCGCTAAGGTCGAGGCTGCAATGCCCCAGAACAAACTTTGGCTCACACCGGAAAGCGGACGCTCCCGGAGTCGCCAAAGAGTCAAACACGGGCTTTGCCGGCTACATCCGAGCTAGCCGGTGAATGTCGTGTTCCGATCAAGGCGGCGAGTCCAGGATTGCCGCGAACCCATCTCACCTTCAGCACCAGTTCAGTCGTTCACGCTCGGCGTCAGGTTCTGCCCATCGAAGCGGCCTATCGCCCCTTACGATGGCGGTCGATGTAGGTCGCCAACCAGCCCCGCCTCATCGCGCCAGGTCCTCTCCACGCCTGATCTTCCACGGGGTAATTCTTCAGGGTCGCTTCAACCCTCTGAGTCAAGGCTTCACCGGTAAGATCAGGGAACACCGCCTGGGTGAACTCCAATCCATCGAAGCGCATCACGACCTGCCCGTCGTTGTCGAACACCCGCATCGGCTGGCCGGCGACCTCCACGTCCTCATGACTGAAGTCGAACTGGAACGCCTCGCCCGGCGCGAACATCAGCGGCACGAACGCTGTCCCGCCATCGCCGGGCGCCGTCTTGGTCTCCTCGCGCCAGCGGGCCGCGTAACGACGGACCGAGTCATAGGAGCCGTCGTAGCCTTCCTGGACCAACAGGTCCCAGACCCGCGTCAGTCGCAAACGGTCCCGCCGGGGCCGCGCCTCGTTCTCCGTCAGAAGTTGCACAAGCCGATCACGCACCGGCCCGATCTTCGGAAACGGCTGCGTCGTCCGCTGATAGCTGAACGCGCCTTCCTCCGCCCGGATCGCCTTGCGCACGACCTTCCGCGACAGTCTCAAATCCCGACAGATCGCCTTGATCGGCTTGCCCGCCGCATACTCACGGCGAAGCCGCACCACTGTCTCCACCACCAACATCCCGATCTCGACCGCCCGGTTGAACCAAGCCGCCGTGCCTAAACCATCGGAATGAGGGGTCCCCTTTAGGCGCCTATCACCCCGCTAAGGGGGTCCTTCTTCCACGCCGCTGCACAATCCAGATCCCAGCCTATGACGTGAAACAGCATCTTGAGGCGGGAGAATTGGTCGAGGTGATGCCAGGCCATCGAGCCGAGCTGATGCCTATGACGTTACTCTATCCCCACCGCCAGCACCTTTCAC
>JAEYAO010000089.1 GCA_023456105.1 Pseudomonadota bacterium
CGGTCTCGGCCCGCGTGGCCGTGGTGCAGGGCCGCAACGCCATCGGCATCGAGCTGCCCAACCACAAGCGTGAGACCGTGTACCTGCGCGAGCTGCTCGCCAGCCAGGACTTCGAGACCTCCAAGCAGAAGCTCGCGCTCTGCCTCGGCAAGACCATCGGCGGCGAGCCGGTGATCGCCGATCTCGCCCGCATGCCCCACCTGCTGGTGGCCGGCACCACCGGCTCGGGCAAGTCGGTGGCGATCAACACCATGATCCTGTCCCTGGTCTACCGGCTCTCGCCGGCCGAGTGCCGCCTGATCATGGTCGATCCCAAGATGCTCGAGCTGTCCGTCTATGACGGCATTCCCCATCTGCTCACGCCCGTGGTCACCGACCCGAAGAAGGCCGTGGTGGCGCTCAAATGGGCGGTGCGCGAGATGGAGGACCGCTACCGCAAGATGTCCAAGCTCGGCGTGCGCAACATCGACGGCTTCAACGCCCGCGTGGTCGAGGCCAAGGCGAAAGGCGAGACCATCACCCGCACGGTGCAGACCGGCTTCGACCGCGAGACCGGCGAGGCGGTGTACGAGGACGAGGTGATGGATCTCGATCCCTTGCCCTACATCGTGGTGATCGTCGACGAGATGGCCGACCTGATGATGGTGGCCGGCAAGGAGATCGAGGGTGCGATCCAGCGGCTGGCCCAGATGGCGCGCGCCGCCGGCATTCACGTCATCCTGGCGACGCAACGCCCGTCCGTGGACGTGATCACCGGCACGATCAAGGCGAACTTCCCCACCCGGATCTCGTTCCAGGTGACCTCGAAGATCGACAGCCGCACGATCTTAGGCGAGATGGGCGCCGAGCAGCTCTTGGGCCAGGGCGACATGCTGTACATGGCCGGGGGCGGGCGGATCACGCGCGTGCACGGGCCGTTCTGCTCGGACGAGGAGGTGGAGAAGGTGGTGGCGCATCTGAAGCGCCAGGGCCGGCCCCAGTACCTGGAGGCGGTCACGGCCGAGGAGGACGAGGGCGGCGGGGCTGGTGCGGATGCGCCGGTGTTCGACCAGGGCGAGTTCGGGGCGCCGGGCGGGGACCTGTACGACCAGGCGGTGGCGGTGGTGCTCAGAGACAAGAAGGCGTCGACGAGCTACATCCAGCGCCGGCTCCAGATCGGCTACAACCGCGCCGCCTCGCTCATGGAGCGCATGGAGAACGAGGGCATCGTCGGACCCGCTAACCACGCCGGGAAACGCGAAATTCTGATCAACCATCTCGATATGGACGATTGATCCCGGGTTTGAGCCCAATCATGGAAAAGGCGGCCCCTTCAGGCCGCCTTTTTACATTCGTGAGAGGGATCGAATTACTCGATGACTTGAACGACCGTCCGCGTTTGCGGGTCGACCAGGACCGTCTGGTCGTTCACGATCGTATAGCTGTAGGGATTCCGAAGGCCGACGCTTTGCGGGACGGGATAGAGCCTCACGCGCGGCGGCAGAGGCTGGCCGATTGCCACTTCCTCGGTCACACGCATGGTGGGACGGCGCTGGGCGACCACATAGGTGCGAACTCTGTTCGATTCCTCGGCTGTGAGAGCGCCTCCGACCGCCGCTCCGGCGACACCGCCGACCACGGCGCCGACGGGACCGCCGATGACGGCGCCGGTCAGCGCACCGCCCGCAGCCCCGGTGGCAGCACCCGCTTCGGTGTTGCTCTGGCAGGCGGCCAGGGGAAGAGCCAGGATAGTCAGGAGAGCAGCCGAGACTGGGAAGTAGATGCGCATGACGGATTCCTTTCCGATTGGCACCATGCGAACGCGGGAAAGCTTGGCCGGTTCCCTATCTTCCTATTCCGGGCAGGACAGTTCAAAGCTTAAAGATGTGAGCAACCCGACCATTTGTCCTTGCGGTGTCCGCACTCAAATGCATCTGTCATGGCAGATAAAAGCAGGGCCGGGAGGACAGAATGGCGGATCGTTCCAAAGTTGCGATCGTGACAGGAGCGGGAACGGGAGTCGGCAAGGCGATCGCCGCCGGGCTGCTGAAAGCCGGCTACAGCGTCGTCATGGCGGGCCGGCGGCGGGACGCCCTGGAGGTGGCCGAACGGGAGATCGGGGCGGAAGGCGGCTCGACGCTCCTCGTGCCCACCGACGTGACGGATCCGGCCTCGGTCGCGGCCCTCTTTGCCATGACGAAACAGAATTTCGGGAGGCTCGATCTGCTCGTCAACAATGCTGGAACGGGCTCGCCTGCCGTTCCCCTCGAGGATATTCCTTTCGAGCAATGGCAGAAGGTGGTGGCCACCAATCTGACGGGAACCTTCCTGTGCACGCAAGAGGCGTTCAGGATCATGAAGGATCAGAACCCGAGGGGCGGGCGGATCATCAATAACGGCTCCGTTTCCGCCTATGCCCCGCGCCCGCTCTCGGCTCCCTATACGGCCACGAAGCACGCCGTGCTGGGGCTGACGAAGTCCACCGCCCTCGCCGGGCGCGCGTACGACATCGCCTGCGGCCAGATCGACATCGGCAACGCCGCCACCGACATGACGGCCAGAATGACGGAAGGCGTACTCCAGCCCAACGGGACCCTGGCGCCCGAGCCCAGGATCGATCCCAAGCACGTGGCGGACGCGGTGGTCTACATGGCCGGCTTGCCGCTCGATGCGAATGTGCTCACCATGACCGTCATGGCGACCAAGATGCCCTTCGTCGGGCGCGGGTGAGACACATTGCCGTGACAGTGACATTCCCACCTGGGAAGTAAGCTGGGCTGCCCCATCTCACTGGCATGGCCGGTCCTCGATCAGCCGCGACGTACGGCTTCCATTCAGCTTGTTCCGAGCAGGATGCGAGCCTCGGCAGGTCATGCCGGTTGTCTTCCCATGGAGTGTAGGTTCCAGATGACGGCGGCGGAATGAGCGCGATTCTCGTCAAGATTTTTGCAACGGCCCTGACCTTGAGCCAGGTTCTCGTCGATCCGGCGACGGTCAAGACG
>JAEYAO010000098.1 GCA_023456105.1 Pseudomonadota bacterium
GTTCTATACTCTCCTTAAACATCTTTACAAATGTTCCATATGTTTTATCCTTTTCTGAAGGATACATATTTGAGATCAATAAAATTTTCATTGTTTCTTAAACATAGATGCCAATTTTACATAAATCAAAGCGATATAGTAATTAGGTAATTTTAATAATATTCTAAAAGGTAAAGGAAGACTTACAAAATACTTCCTATCCATTTTTTCTACCATTCCACGTGTAAAATAATAATATTCTTTATATCCCAGTCTGCAACACTTCACTAAATCACGCGCATAAATTTCCGCCTTAGAAAAGTTTAATGCATCTACATATTCAATACCCTTATCTTGGAAAAATTGCTCTAAGAGGTTCACAGAGATCATCACTTGTTCTGCAAGTTTAGGAGAATATGTAGCTGTATATGAATTATTATTTGTACAATTATAATGGTATAGTGCATCATTTATACTGCATACTTTTTGAGCATAAAAAGTTAACCTAGGCATCTGTTGATAATCTTCAGCATTATTTATTCCTTCAAGAGATTGAACATCATTATCAATATATAAGCATAGTCGTATAAGTCTTGCCCAAACACTTACTGGCACTTTTTTTCTTAATAACTGCAAAGTCATCTCTTTAGGAGTATTATATATAGGAGAAAACATTGTGGAGAATTTCCCTTTAGGCAGATGAACAATTGTATTGCATGTAACAATGTCAGCATCGTTTTGTCGTTGTGCACTAACAAGTTTTTCTACCATATCCAACTCTACAAAATCATCTGAATCTACCCACATTACAAATTCTCCAGACATCATACTAACAGCCTTATTTCTTACTGCTGACGAACCAACATTTACAGGTTGCCTTACTATTTTAACCTGCTGCATCCTAGCAGGATAATCCTCTAAAGTAGCTTTAAGTATACCAATACTATCATCTGGAGAATTATCATCAATAAATATATATTCTATATGAACATAAGTTTGTTCAAAAAGACTCCGGGCACAACGTTCAATATAGGACTCAACATTATATATCGGTACACCGATAGATACTAATGGATTCATAAATAAATTCTATTACAATGAAAGCCAAGAAGGAGGAAATATTTCAG
This sequence comes from Pseudomonadota bacterium, assembly GCA_023456105.1. Taxonomy (GTDB): domain Bacteria; phylum Pseudomonadota; class Alphaproteobacteria; order Caulobacterales; family Caulobacteraceae; genus Brevundimonas. The sequence continues at coordinate 1,107 of JAEYAO010000098.1, forward strand.
GAATTTCATCTCCAATCCATTTCTTTGGCTTAATAACTAATTCTTTTTTATTTCCTAACATTGCCCCCCAAAAACTAAATGTGCTGTTGGCTATAATACTAGCCGTACATAAGGACATTAAATACATATCCAAATAACTATTCTCCTTCTTATTCCAATCTATATAATAAGCATTAGGTATATTCAGATTCACCTTAACCCACGGAATATCATCAGAAAACACAAAAAACACAGGTTTTTGGAACTTCTCTTTCATTACACTTATAGCCGACTCATAATATTGAGGCGTACAAGACTGTAAGAATAAGTCTTTACGACAACTATCGCAATAATCTCCTCTTCTCACATGCACTGATACTGAGTTCGTATTTCGTATCAAAGAGAGTATATCATCATTTTTCTTATTTAGAAATCCCTCTCTGAATCTCATTTTATCTACATTATTCTGGAAGTATTCTTTGTTTTGCCAATATCCGTCAAAGTAAACTTTCCAAGGCGAAAGTTGATCCTTCCCTATAAAATATTTTAATCCAAGCCCTCCCAAGGCTCTAATAAAAAAGGCAGAAGCATCACTTATAACAGTATGGGGCGGAAGTTGAATATCAAAAACCTTATCAACCTCAAGCCCATTATGTTTGTTGAGAATATTTCTGTTGTAATATCCATAAATATTTTGATTAGGATAGTTATCTCGAAGATATAAATAAAATAAATATTGAAACATCTGATTTCCGAGTCCAGGAGTAAATAAAACAATTTTCATGAGTGAATTTTATATTTATTATCGAAGCTAATTCCTACAATTACAATACCTGTTCTCCATATTACTTGCAGCTTGCATTTTTGGACTAAATATCAATGCATTCATCAAGGCAAATGGAATCCCCATAAGACCAGAGAACAGAAGATGTCCAGCGAAACATGATGCTGCAAGTATAAAAATATCCATTCCGAAAACAAACTTGGCATATTGACTTTTCTCCCTGTACCTAAAAGCTTTTACAATGAGAGAAAAATAAAATGAATAAACAATAATTAATCCAACGATTCCATAGTTGAGTAACGTATCCGCTTGATCCATTTCTACAGTTCTAGCTCCCCCCATTCCAAATAGTTTAACTACAATATTCCCTTCTTCCCACTCTACTCTCTCTTCCTCCCAAAAAGTATCACGTGAAGAATAGATGGCATTTACCCCATCTTTATCAAAGAAATACGTCCAACGATCAATTGCACCGCTATACTCAAGCAATGCATAACCACAGTATGATACCACGCATATTATAGAAAGTAAGACGATTAGCTTTATTTTTGACATTTTCAAGAAAGAACGAAAAATGCCATATTTCATGTGTACAAATGGAACTAGAATCAAACTTGTCAAAACAAGAAGTATGCCCGCCTTTGTTGTAACCAATAGAGCCGCTATTAAAAAAAGCAGGTTAACAACCAAAAGAATAATCTTCTTCGTAACATACCTATTATAAATAAAATAATAAGAAACACCATATAGAACAGCTTGCATTCCAGACATCTCATTGTGAGCATACATAAATCCCTTACACCCCCAACCTTCACCATAGGCATAATATCCTACTCCCAACAACCCACTATAAATATTCAACAAAAGTACAATAGAATTTATATAGAATATCACTTGTATATCCTTTTCTTGTATACTTTCCGATTTAAACACAACAACTGCAGCATAATATATAAAAACAACATTTACAAATTTCAGTAAATGGTTTATGGTTGGAACTATTTGAGAATCCGTATTAAGAATGACAAGTAATAAAAAAGCAGGAATATAAATTACAGTAAAAAACAGTAATCCTTTGAATCTTGGCGATGAACATAATATTTTAAAAGCAACTGACAAAATAAACGCCTTAAAAATAATGCCAATGGAAGATTCCATTCCCTTATTAAGAAAAAATCCGTTTATAGTATCCACTATAACCAAAAAGAATAATGGCTTCACTAGTAATTTACTGTCACATTTTATACTCATTATTCGTTCAATTCATTTTATTTTCTCTCGAAAAGACAACATCTTTTTCCAACAATATTACACACCCAATCAGTCATCTTATCAAAAACAGCATCCAACAAGTATCTCCTTATTAATTCAATATAAAAGTGACTAGAAGCATGATGATGGAATACAACAAAGTTCCAATCAAGTTCTTAAACATTTTTTTGCTCAACAAATTAACGAATTTATGAATATAAGGAGATATAAAGAAAATAATACTAACTATTAGCGCATGACAGCAGAAAGCATTTTACGTAAAACTTTCTTCATCCATTCAGGTAATATTGCTATAAGCTCCGACTTAACATTAAGAGGATATGTCAGAACCGTTTTAAAGAACGACTCCAAATCTTTTTCATCTAAACGCTTATATATTATATCACGCATATCGGGCCTTGGTGTGGGGGCAACCAAGTTTCTCTGGAATTTCATTACATCATTTAATGACACTTCTTCCATATCAAACAGACTCTTAAACATAGGTATAAGTGCCATGACATTAGGAGTGTTTAAAATAAGACAGGATACTCCTTTCTTTGAAAAAAAATCAGGAAGTATCGACTCTATACCCCAAAAATCACCAATTGTTACATCTCCTACACGCTCTGGTCTGCTATACGAACAACGGTAACAACATTCACGATATGTATCACCTTTAAGAAAATGATAATAATAAGGGTCTATGACACAACTTCTCGTTTTTGTTTTTGTTTTCGTTTTTATTTTAACATTTAATCCCCAGCCCGAACTTTTATCACGAAAATTAAAATCAATTATCGGCTCTCCATATCTATGCTCGAGCCATTGAATATAACTTTTGAAAAGTTTAATACTAGGAACCCCGTGGCATATCAGATCAATAGTCAACAGATTAGATTTGTCTACATTTCCTAAAAAAGAGTTCAATCCTGCGATTTGACATGGTGTACCACTATATAACACTTTAATCCCTTGACTTAAAAGACAACGAACCTCTGAAT
>JAEYAO010000076.1 GCA_023456105.1 Pseudomonadota bacterium
AGAATAGGGCCGACTGATCGACCCGCCGTTCGCCCATCATCGCTGAACCTCCCGGCCTCAATGACCAGAGTGAATCAGCGCGCCGACGTCATGCCAATTGCCAACGGACGCCTTTTTCAACGAAATCCGCCACGAGCTGACACTTCCCCCGACAAGCGGGGGAAGACCTCTCAGACCTTCGCCGCTCGGCTCTTCGTCCATGCGTACAGCGCCGCCGCGAGCGCGGCGAAAACCAGGACGCCGGCGAGCATGGCGGGCCAGGTTTCGCCGAGCGGGAGCGCCGCCCATTCCGCGTCGCGGCTGGCCACGATGACGCCGGCGTTCAGGACGCCGAACAGGCTTTCGCCGACGATCAGGCCGGACGCCAGCAGCACGCCCATGCGGCGGGCGACCGGGGCGTAGGATTTGGACGCCACGGCGCGCTCGTACAGCCAGCCGCACACCGCGCCGATCACCAGCATGGTGGTGACCGCCGCAGGCAGATAGAAGCCGATGCCGACGGCCAGCGGCGGCAGCTTGATCCGCTTGTTTGTGGCCTTCTCCAGCACCGCGTCCAGCACGATGATGACGACGCCGATCACAGCGCCCAGGCCGATCAGGTCCCAGCGCAGATCGCCGCCGATGACGCCGCGCGCCAGGGCCGAGATCAGGGTGGCCTGAGGCGCGGCCAGGGTCTGGGCGCCTTGCGCAATCGCGGGCGGACCGCCCTCGAAGCCGAAGGCCTGGTTGAGCAGGTTCAGGATCAGCGGGATGACCAGGGCGCCGGCGCCGACGCCGACGATCAGGGCTGTCTGCTGGCGCCACGGCGTGGCCTCGACCAGCTGGCCGGTCTTGAGGTCCTGAAGGTTGTCGTTGGCGATGACGGCCACGGCGAACACCACGCCGGTGACGATCAGGGCGAAGGCGATGATTGACGGATCGGCCGGCACGCCCGAGATCGCCATAACGCCCAGCATCAGCAGGGAGGCGATCACCACCGCCAGAATGCCCACGCCCGACACGGGGCTGTTGGACGAGCCGATCAGGCCGGCCATGTAGCCGCAGATCGCGGCCACCGCGAAACCGATCAGGACGACGTAGACCAGGCCGCCGACGACCAGCATGGCGGTTGAGCCCGCCAGCGCCGGCGCGCTCTGTGCAAACCACGCCAACAAGGCGCCGATGCCGAGCAGGGACGCCAGCGACAGGGCGCCGACCAGCTTGATCGGCAAGTCCTGTTCGGTCAGTTCCAGCGCCTCGCCGTGGCTGCGGCGGGCGTTGGCGGCCAAGGCCGAGGCCAGGCCCGCGACCAGCGGTCCGGCCAGCTTGATCAGGGTCCAGATGGCGGCCACGCCGATCACGCCTGCGCCCATGAAGCGGACCTCGCGGCTCCATACCGTGGAGGCCAGCTCCTCGGCCGAAACGCCGGCGGGCAGGGTCGCGGCGATGGAGGGAATATTGTGCGCCTGAAGCCAGGCGATGGTGTCGGGGCTGGTCAGCACCGGCACGGCGATCCCCCAGGCGAGAATCAAGCCGAACAGCTGCGCCAGGCCCACGGTCAGGCCGATCAGGTGGCCGGCGCCCAGCAGCGCGAACTGCAGGCCAAAGCCCATGCCGGTCGCGCCGCCGCCGAAGGCCGCGGGCAGGCGCACGAACTGGGCCGCTTCCGCCGCGAACAGGCGCGCGGCGCCCGCCAGCGCATAGCCGGCCGATACGAGGGCGCCCGCGACCACAACCCACAGGCCGGCCTTGTTCTCGCGCACGGCGCTTTCGGTCTGTTCGCTCCCGCGCGAGCCGACCTTGAGCACCTCGGCGGCGGCGACGCCTTCGGGGTAGGGCAGACCGCCGCCCGTCACCAGCGCGCGGCGCAGCGGAATGGAGAAGGTCACGCCCAGCACCCCGCCCAGCGCGCAGATCAGCACCGACTGCCAGAAGGGAAACTCCAGCCACCAGCCGATCATCACCAGGCCCGGCAGCACAAAGATGATCGAGCTCATGGCCCCGCCGACCGAGGCCACGGTCTGGACGGTCATGTTCTCCCAGATGGTGGAGGAGCGGAACGCCCGCAGGATCGCCATGGAGATGACGGCGGCTGGAATGGCCGAGGCGAAGGTCAGGCCGACCAGCAGTCCCAGATAGGTGTTGGCGGCGGTGAAGATCACCGCCAGCAGGCAACCCAGCGCCAGAGCCCGCAGGGTCAGCTCCACGCGCCGTTTCGGCGTGGACGTGGTGTCGGTCATGGCGGGCCCCCTTGCGTTCGCTGAAAAGCTAAGCGGCAAAAGGCCGCGGCTTGCAACGGGAGTCGCGTCAGAGGTTCACCACCTCGATGTCATCGTCGGCCTGCAGGCGCTCGGCCAGGACGGCGCGGTGGCAGCCCGCGTGATCGGCCTCGAAGCACAACAGGGCGACGCGGCGCTCGCCCGCCAGCGCCTTCAGTTGCTGATAGGCCAGAACGGCCTCGGGCTCGGCCAGGTGGTCGTCGAAGATGGCGCGCATCTCGGGCACCCGCCCCTTGCGCGCCGCCTCGCGCCCGGCCTTCGGCGTGCCCAGCGCGCGCAGATGCAGATAGTCGATCCCCTCCGCGCGCAGGCTGTTCCCCAGGATGGTCTTGGAAAAGCCGGCCCGGCGCGAGGCGGCGACGGCGCGCACATCGACCAGGGTCTGCACGCCCGCGGCCCTGAGGCGGCCGATGACGTCTCCTTGGGTCGCGCCTTCGTATCCGATGGTGAACAGGGGCATGGCCGACATATGGGCGCGGCTTGGGATCGGCCCAAGCGTCGCCTGCGTTGCTCGCTGCGGCCGCATCGTCTATCCCGCGCGACAAGACGGCTTGCACGCCGCCGCGCCTGTGTCTTCGGAGCCCCCAATGGCTGAGTTCACCCCTGGTCTGGTCACCCTGTTCGGAGGCTCGGGCTTTATCGGGTCGCAGGCGGTGCGGACGCTGGCCAAGCGCGGCTGGCGGGTGCGCATCGCGGTGCGCAACCCGACGCTGGCGATCGAGGTCCAGCCGCTGGGCGACGTCGGCCAGATCCAGTTCATGCACTGCGACATCGGCCGCGACGAGGACGTGGCCCGCGCCGTGCGCGGCGCGGACGCCGTGGTCAATCTGGTGGGCGTGCTGGCCGAGGGCGGCAAGCGGTCCTTCCAGGCCGTGCACGTCGAAGGCAGCCGCCGGATCGCCGAGGCCGCGCGTGCGGCCGGCGTCGAACGTCTGGTGCAGATCTCGGCTATCGGCGCGGATGCGAACAGCCCGTCCGGTTATGGCCGGTCCAAGGCGGAAGCCGAGGCGGCGGTGCGCGCCGTCTATCCGGATGCGGTGATCCTGCGTCCCTCCATCGTGTTCGGCTCGGGCGACAGCTTCCTGAACCGGTTTGCGCACATGGCCGCCTATGGGCCGGGCCTGCCGCTGATCGGCGGGGGCAAGACGCGGTTCCAGCCGGTCTATGTCGGCGACGTGGCGGAGGCGGTCGCGCGCGCCGTGTCGCTGCAAGAGGCGGGCGGCCGGACGTTCGAACTGGGCGGCCCCGCCGTCTATGCGTTCGAGGACCTGATGAAGCTGGTTCTGCGCGAAACCAACCGCAGCAAGCCGCTGATCGGCCTGCCGTTCGGCGCGGCCAAGATGCTGGCGACGCTGATGAAGCCGCTGGGCCTTCTGGGTGTCGAGCCGCCGATCACCGGCGATCAGGTGCTGATGCTGCAGCGGGACAATGTGGTCGCCTCGGGCGCCGAGGGGCTGGCTGCGCTGGGGATCGAGCCCACGGGGCTGGAGGCCATCGCGCCGTCCTACCTGTGGCGGTTCCGCCGCGGCGGCCAGTTCGCCGAAGCCCCGATCTATGCGGGCGGGGCCGGCGAGACCGCCTAAAGCCCGCCCGTCATCGCCAGGCCGACGATCCCGAGGACGCCCGCCACGATCCGCCACCAGGCGAAGGGCGCAAAGCCGCGCCGGCTGACGAATTCCAGCAGAAACCGCACCACCGCAAGCGCGGTCAGGAAGGCGGCGACGAAGCCGACGGCGATCAGCCCCAAGTCCGAGAAGTCCAGCACGTCGCGGTTCTTGAACAGGTCATAGGCGACCGCCGCCCCCATGGTCGGCAGGGCCAGAAAGAAGCTGAACTCGGCCGCCGAACGCTTGTCGGTCCCCAGCAGCAGGCCGCCGGCGATGGTGGCGCCCGAGCGGGACACGCCCGGGATCATGGCCAGGCACTGGAACAGGCCGATCAGGAAGTACAGGCGCACCGGATAGGCGTCGGCGTCGATCCAGCGCGGCCGCTTGGGCATCCGGTCCAGCAGCAGCAGGATCACCCCGCCCACGATCAGGGCGATGCAGATCACCAGCGGCGTTTCGAACAGCACGGTCTTGATGAAGTCATAGGCGAAAACGCCGATGACCGCCGCCGGCAGAAAGGCGACAAGAAGCCCGATCAGAAAGCGCCGCGCCTCCGCATCGAACGGCCAGCGCGTCGCCAGCGTCCACAGCTTGCGGAAATAGATGCTGATGATGGCCAGGAGCGCGCCCAGCTGGATCACGATCTCAAAGGTCTTGCCGGTGCTCTCGAAGCCCAGGAAGTGGCCCAGCAGCAGCATGTGGCCGGTCGAGGAGACGGGAATGAACTCGGTCAGCCCCTCCACCAGCCCGAGAATGAGCGCCGCCAGCCAGTCCGCCATGCGATGATCCCTGTCGCCGACGCCGCGTCGGTCGTATCCGCTCCCCTTAGCCCCATGGAGGCGGGCGTTGGCAAGGCCGCGCGTTTGCGCGACAAGGCGGCGATGAGCCCTCCCGCCCTGCAAGACGCCCATCTGGCCACCCGTCGCATCACGCGCCTGTCGGTAGCGGTCGCCCTGGTGCTGATCGCGCTGAAGGCGTTTGCGCTGGGGGCCTCGGGATCGGTGTCGATCCTGGCGACGCTGGCGGATTCGTGCCTGGACCTGATCGCATCGCTGGCGACCTTCTACGCCGTGCGCTGGGCCGCCGCACCGCCGGACGAGGACCACCGCTACGGCCACGGCAAGGGCGAGGCGCTGGCGGCGCTGGTGCAGGCGGGTCTGGTGTTCGCCTCCGCCGTATTCATCGGCTGGGAGGGCGTGCAGCGCGTGTTCGATCCGCGCCCGGTGACCGCCGGCGGCTGGGCGCTGGGCGTGGTCGGGGTGTCGATCGCCGTCACCGGCTGGCTGGTGTGGATGCAGACGCGGGCGCTGAGGAAGACGGGGTCTCTGGCGGTGGCGGGCGACCGCGCCCACTACGCCGCCGACATCGCCGCCAACGTCGTGGTGCTGATCGGGGTGGCGTCCGGCGCATTCCTGAACGCGCCGGGACTGGACGCGGCGGCCGGCATCGTGGTGGCCGTGTGGCTGTTCTGGGGGGCGACCGGCATGCTGAAGGCGGCGGCCGACCACCTGCTGGATCGCGCGGCGCCCGAAGGCGACCGGCGGGCGATCACCCAGGCCGTGCTGGACGATTCGCGCGTGCTGGGCGTGCATGGTCTGCGCACCCGCATGTCAGGGCGGGTGATGCTGATCCAGATGCACGTGGACCTGGATCCCAGCCTGACGCTTGAAGAGGCCCATGCCATCGTCGTCGAGGCCGAACGGCGGGTGCTGGCCCTCTATCCGGCCGCCGACCTCCTGATCCACGCCGATCCCAAGGGACGGGCCGAGCCGCACGCGGGCGCTCTCTCCGAGCCTGCGTCGGTTCCGTCTCCTGCCGCGGCCCAGCCGACGGGAGATCCGGCGGCGGACGCTCCGCCCAAGTCGCGCGGCCCCTGGTCCTGATCACGCGGTAAACGCGCGCTTAACGCGAGCCGGCCTAGGGGTTGTTCATGGCCTGCGTCCTCTACCACTTCCCCTTCCATCCGGCGTCCCGCGCGGCGCGGCTGGCGCTGGGCGAGGCCAGGATCGAGTGGACGGACGTCGCGGTTCGGCCGTGGGAGCCGGACGCCCCCACCCAGGCGCTGAACCCGTCCGGCATGCCGCCGGTGCTGGAGACCGCCGAGCGCGGCCGGCCCCTGGTGCTATGCGAGCTGAACGCGATCATGGGCTGGGTCGAGGACGGGGTGAAGGGCGCCCTGCTGCTGCCGGCCGACGCCGCCGAACGGGCCGAGGCGCGCCGCCTGGTCGGCTGGTTCGAGCGCCGCTTCACCGACGAGGTGGACGCCGTCCTGCTGCACGAACGGGTGGAGAAGCCGCTGCTGAAGCTGGGCTCGCCGGACGCGCAGGCGCTGCGGGAAGGGCGGGTGTCGCTGCGCCACCACCTGGGCGTGCTGGACGACCTGCTGCAGACGCGCGACTGGCTGGCCGGGCGGCGGCTGTCGCAGGCGGACCTTATCGCGGCGGCGCATCTGTCGATCCACGACTATTTCGGCGAGGTCGCCTGGGGTTCGTGGCCGTCGCTGAAGACCTGGTACATGAAGCTGAAATCGCGCCCGTGTTTCCGCCCGCTGCTGGGCGACCGGTTCAACGGCGTGGCGGCCGCCGCCTGCTACGCCGACCTGGATTTCTGAAAACCTTCTCCTCCCCATCGCAGATGGGGAGGTGGCGCGAGGCGCAAGCCTCGTGACGGAGGGGGGTCCGCTTTCAGAACCCCTCCGTCTCGCCGGCTGTCGCCGTCGATCCACCTCCCCGCCGCTTGCGCGGCAAGGAGGAAAGAGATGTGCTAATCCATCCCTGTGAGCGAGCGCCTCAAGACATTCATCCGCCAGCGGGCGACGGAGCTGGGCTTCGACGTCTGCCGCTTCGCCTCGGCCGCGGACGCCTGGCCGGCGGGCGAGCGGCTGCGGGCATTCGTGGGCGAGGGGCGGCACGGCGAGATGGCGTGGATGGAGACCACGCTGGACCGGCGCGACCATCCCACCTCCATGTGGGCCGAGGCGAAGACCGCCATCGTGCTGGGCATGAACTATGGGCCGCAAGAGGACCCGCTGCCGGCGCTGGCCGACCGATCTGCCGGCTACATCTCGGTCTATGCGCGCGGCGACGACTATCATGAGGTGATCAAGGGGCGGCTGAAGCAGCTGGCGGGCCAGATCGCGGCGCGGAACGGGGCCGACATCAAGGTGTTCGTCGACACCGCGCCGCTGATGGAGAAGCCGCTGGCCCAGCGGGCGGGCCTGGGCTGGCAGGGCAAGCACACCAATCTGCTGAGCCGCACCCACGGCAACTGGCTGTTCCTGGGGACCATCCTGACGGCCGCCGAGCTGGAGCCGGACCCGCCGGAGGTGGAGCATTGCGGACGCTGCACCGCCTGCCTGGACGCCTGTCCCACCAACGCCTTTCCCGCGCCGTTCCAACTGGATGCCCGGCGGTGCCTGTCCTACCTGACCATCGAGTTCGCGGACGCGTGGCCGGAAGAGTTCCGCGTGGCGACCGGCGCGCGCATCTACGGCTGTGACGACTGCCTGGGCGTCTGCCCGTGGAACAAGTTCGCGCAGGAAGCGCGCGAGATGCGGCTGAAGCCGCGCGAGGCGCTCACGGCCCCGCGCCTCGACGACCTGCTGCGGCTCGACGACGCGGCGTTCCGCGCCCTGTTCGTCAAGAGCCCGGTGAAGCGGATCGGGCGAGACCGCTTCATCCGCAACGTGCTGTACGCCGCCGGCAACTCGGGCGATGCGGCGCTGATCGAGCCTGTTCGGCGTCTCCTGGACGATCCCGATCCGGTGGTGCGCGATGCGGCGGAATGGGCGCTGGCTCGGCTGACGGCTCTCCTCCCTGTCGCGCAGCGATGGGGAGGGGGACCGCCGGCGCAGCCGGGGGTGGAGGGGTCCGAAACGGCGAGCGCGGCCTGAGACCCCTCCGTCACGGCGCTGTGCGCCGCGCCACCTCCCCATCGCCGATGGGGAGGTGAGTCCGTGGTCAGCCCATCGCCTGACCGACGCCCGAGCCGCCGCCCGGCGCGCGGGCGATGTCGAGCAGCTTGAGGCGGAACACCAGAACGGCGTTGGGCGGGATCTTGCCGCCGCCGCCCGCCTCGCCGTAGCCCAGCTCGGGCGGGAGGTAGAGCAGCCATTCGTCGCCGACCCGCATCTTCTGCAAGGCTTCGGTCCAGCCGGGCACCACCGTCTCGGGCGTGAACACCGCAGGCGTGCCGCGCGCGAACGACGAGTCGAACACTGAGCCGTCCGTCAGCGTGCCCTCATAGTCGACCTTGACCAGGTCGTTGCGATCCGGGCTCTCGCCGCCGGGCGGGCCGGACTGGATCACCTTGTACTGCAGGCCCGAGGGCAGGGTCTGGACGCCCTCGGCCTTGGCGTTCTCAGCCATAAAGGCGGCGGCCTCGGCCTTGCCGGCGTTGGGGTCGGACGGGGCGGCGGCGGGGCCGCAGGCGGCCAGCAGGAGACAGGCGGCCAGAACGCCCTTAACCCATGCGGAGTTCATATCCACGATCCTTCAGCGCCGCCCCGATCTCGTCGGCGTGGGCGCTATCGCGCGTTTCGACCATGATGTCGAACTCGGCGCCCTTGGCCGGCACGTCCAGCGCCAGGCGATTGTGAACCACGTCGATGATGTTGCCGCCCAGGCCCCCGATCACCGCCGCCATGGCCGACAGCATGCCCGGCCGGTCGTCGCCCAGGATGCGATAGACGATCATGCGCCGCTCGCGCACCATTTCGCGGTTCAGCACCACCGCCAGCATGCGCGCGTCGATGTTGCCGCCGGTCAGGACCAGGCCGACTTTCATGCCCTTGAAGCGGGCCGGGTTGGCGAGCATGGCGGCCAGGCCGCCCGCGCCCGCGCCCTCCACCACCGTCTTTTCGTGGGTGACCAAAAGGGAGACGCCGCGCTCGAAATCGGCCTCCTCACAGACGAAGACGTCGTCGATCAGGCTGTCGGAGAGGCCGAACGGGATTTCGCCCACCGCCTTGATGGCGATGCCCTCGGCGATGGTCTGGCCGGTGCATTTCGGCGGCTGGCCCGCTCTGCGCGCGGTGAAGGAGGGATAGCGCGCGGCCTCGACGCCGAAGACCTTGATGTCCGGCTTAATGGCCTTGGCGGCGATGGCGCTGCCGGCGATCAGGCCGCCGCCGCCGATCGGGATCAGCAGCGCGTCGAGGTCCGGCGCGTCCTCCATGAACTCCAGCCCGCACACACCCTGGCCGGCCACGATGCCCTCGTCATCGAACGCCGAGACGAAGACGAAGCCTTTTTCAGCCTCCAGCCGCTTGGCTTCCTCGGTCGCGCCCGAGAAGTCCAGACCGTGGATCACCACGGTCGCGCCGTGCGAGCGGGTGCCGTTGATCTTGGCGAAGGGGGTGCCCTCGGGCATGACGATGGTCACCGGCACGCCGAGGCGCCCGCCGTGATAGGCCAGGGCCTGGGCGTGGTTGCCGGCGCTGGCCGCCACCACCCCGCGTCGCCGCTCGTCCTCGTTCAGCAGCAGCAGGCGGTTCAGGGCGCCGCGCTCCTTGAACGAGCCGGTGAAGTGCAGATTGTCGAACTTCAGCCAGACCTCGGCGCCGGTCAGTTGCGACAGGCGGCGCGAACGGCGCACCGGCGTGCGGTCCACCTGGCCGCGGATACGGCTCTGAGCGGCCTGGATGTCGGCGAAGGTGACGGTCATGGGCTCCCCGGCGGATCTATTGTCGGCATCGCTCGACGCGGCGATTTGTGCGCTGCTCTTTCGACCTTTGTCGGGCCGGGGTCCAGAGGCGGCGCCCGGTGGTGGTCGCGCGCCCGCGATCATGCGAGACTGCCAGCACAACGAAAAGTCGGCTGGAAGGAAACCCGTGATGGCGCCCCGTTTGATCCGTTCCTTTGCGCTCGTCGGCCTGTCGGCGGCGGCGCTGGCCGCGTGTGCGCCCACGACCGGCTATGCGCCCCCGCGCACGCTCGCCCCGGCGGTGTTCCAGCCCCAAGACTTCACCTGGTCGGCGGCGGCCGGGCAGGGGGCGATCAACGGCCGGGTGGACTATCGCGACGCCGGCCAGGTCTTCGCCTGCGTCGGCTCGGTCGGACTGACGCCGGACACCCCCTATACGCGCCAGCGGTTCCGCACCCTGTACGGCTCGACCGAACGCGCCGCCGTGCCCGCCGCCGTGGTGCGCGCCCGCGACGTGCCCGATCCCAACGCCGACTACCGCGCCTTTGTGCGCTCCACCCGGTGCGAGAACGGCCGCTTCAGCTTCACCGGCCTCCCCAGCGGATCCTGGTTCGTGATCGCCCCGGTGCGGGCGGAGGGCGGCGAGCCCGTGGTTCTGATGCACCGCCTGGACGTGCGGAACGGCGCGCTCGACGTAGTGCTCTAGGTTGAACGAGGCCGGCTGACATAAACCGCCGGTCGCCATCCTTTGGCCCCGAGCCCTGTGACAGATCGTCCGATCGGGGTCAGTCGGGGAGCGTCTCTTGTCCCAGCACAACATCATCGGGTCGGAGGCTTTCGACCGGACGCCGTTCGTGATCATCCGGCAGGTCCGCGCCGGCGGCATGCGGCGACGGCGCACCCGCACGGCCCTGGCCTTTGTCGCCGGCGCGGCGGCCACGGCCGCGGTCGGGCTGATCGCCGCCGCCGCCGTGCTGGGCCCCGCCCTGACCGCCTGATCCGCCGGGCGGTCGGATCAGGCCAGCCAGACCATCATGCGGGTGTCGGCGTTCTCGCCCCGCGCGCGGCTGAAGGCGGTCCGCGTCTCGCCGGTGTAGAGAAATCCCGCCTTCTCCAGCACGCGCCCCGAGGCCGGATTGTCCGAGAAATGGCCGGCGACCAGGGCGCGCCGCTTCCACCGCTTGCCGGCCCACGTCAGGGCGCCCTCCAGCGCCTCGGTGGCGAAGCCGCGGCCCCAGAACTCGCGCCCGATCCAGTAGCCGGTCTCCGGCACACGGTCGTCCCCCTCGAAGACGCCGATCACGCCGACCGGGCCATGGTCCTCATGCTCGATGACGAAGGTGTTGGCGCGGCGGGGGTCCTGCGCCGCGACCTGCAGCACGAAGTCCTCGGCGTCCTTTACCCGAAACGGGTGCGGCATCCGCTTGGTCATGCGGGCGATGTCGATGTCGTTGGCCAGGGCGGCGATGCGGCCGGCGTCCTGCGGGGCGGGCGCGCGCAGCGTCAGACGCCGCGTCTCCACCACGGGAGAGGTCTCGATGACGCACATGGGTGTTGCCTCGCTATCGTGTCCGCCTCCTTGTTCAGGGCTCGGGCGGACTTCGAGGCGGGGAAACGCGAACGGGGAGCCTGGTGATCCAGACTCCCCGCGGAATATTTCCCTTGGTCCGGATCGGCTGCTTCGACGAGGAGCAACGCGATCCGGGATCAATCGGCTGGCGTTACTCGGCGGCGATCGCCTGGGCGGCGTCGTCATTGGCCGCGAGAATCGACACGTAACAACGGCCGCCACGTTTCGTGGTGAACTGCACCGCGCCCGGGGTCAGGGCGAACAAGGTGTGGTCGCGGCCCAGGCCGACGTTCACGCCCGGGTGGAAGGTGGTGCCGCGCTGACGCACGAGGATGTTGCCGGCCAGCACGCGCTCGCCGCCGAACTTCTTCACGCCGAGGCGCTTCGACTCGGAGTCGCGACCGTTACGCGACGAACCACCGGATTTCTTGTGAGCCATCTTGCTGCTCCGTTCCCTGGCGGCGCTTCAGCGGGGAAGCGCGACGCCGATCAATCTAACACACCAGACGCCGGTCCGGCGCCCATCGAACTGTTCTTAGGCTTCGTCGCCCGAGGTCTCGGCCGTCTTTGCGGCGGCCTTCTTGCGGGCCGGGGCCTTCTTGGCCGGAGCGGAGCTTTCGACCACCGAGGCGTCGACATGGGCGCCGTCGACGTCGGTCACGACCGTCTCGGTCGAACCCAGGTCGGAGGACGCGGCGACGTCGTTGCGCGTGGCCAGTCCACGAGCGCGGGCGTTGATCTCGGCCTTGGTGGTCAGATCGACCTGACCATCCCACTTGGCGCTTTCGCCGGCGCCGTCGATGCCTGTGATGCGGAGCACCGACTCCAGCTGGCGGTGGCCGTTGGTGCGGCGATAGCCCTGACGGCGGATCTTCTTGAAGACCTTGATCTTCTCACCCTTGCGGGTCTCGATCAGGGTGGCCGCGACGGTGGCGCCCTCGATCAGCGGCGCGCCCAGAGTCACGCCGTTGTCGCCGCCCAGCATCAGAACGCTGCCCAGCGTCAGTTCGGCGCCGGCGTCGCCCTCGAGCTTCTCCACGACGATGGTGTCGCCCGGTTGGACCCGGTACTGCTTGCCGCCGGTCTTGATCACCGCGTACATGTTAAGCCTCAGCGCAAACGCAAAAAAGAATGCGCCCGCCGGTGGGACCCGCGGGCGAAGAGGCGGCGACATATACGGATCACAGGGACCGAGTCAACGCGAAAGGCGCCGCCGCCATCAGCGGTCGGCGGATTAAACAGGGCTCGACCGTTACAAAGTAACACGCTATAGGGCGCCCATGTCGCCGGCCGATCTTCAACAACCCGTCCTTCTGTCCCTGTTGGGGGGTGGCTTCGCGGCCGCCTTTCTGCACGCGGCCCTGCCCACCCATTGGCTGCCGTTCGTGCTGGTCGGGCGGGCGCAGGGCTGGCGGACCAGCCGCACGCTGGGCACCGTGGTGCTGGCGGGCCTGGCGCACATCGGATCGACCGCCGTGATCGGGTCGCTGATCGTCGCGGCGGGTCTTGCGCTGGACCAGTGGGTCGAGGGTCTGTTGCCGCACCTATCGGCGGTGCTGCTGTTTCTGTTCGGCGCCTTTTACCTGTCGCGCGCCATGCTGAAGCGAACTGCGACCGCCAGCGGTCCAGCGCTGGACGCGCCCGAGCCGAGAGTTGCGGACCGAACCGCCCTGCTGGGGCTGATCGCCCTGATGGCGCTGTCGCCGGGCGAGGTGCTGCTGCCCATCTATCTGTCGTCGGCGACCGAGGGGCTGGGCGTGCTGGCGGCGTTGACGGCGGTGTTCGCGCTGGGCACAGTGCTGGGCATGGTGGTGTTCACCGCGCTGGCGGGGGCCGGGGCCTCGATCCTGCGGCTGGAGCGGTGGGCGCGCTATGAAGGGGCGGTGCTGGGACTGGCCCTGATCGGCCTTGGGCTTCTCGTCGCGCTTCACCAGCACTAGGCTTTGGGCATGGCTCACGACCACGTTCATGCGCACGACCATCACCACCATCATGATGGGCACGGCCATCATCACCATGGCCACCACGGCCACGCGCACGGGCCGGTGGATACCGGCGACTGGCGCTATGGCGTCGGGCTGATCGTCAATCTCGCCTTTGTCGCCTGTGAGTTCGGGGCGGGGATCGTCAGCGGCTCGACCGCCCTGATGGCCGATGCGGGTCACAATCTGTCGGACGTGCTGGGCCTGGCCATGGCGGGCGGCGCGGCCTGGCTGGCGCGCAAGGGCGCTCACGGCGCGGCGGGCGGGCGGCGGACCTATGGCTTCGGCAAGGCCACGGTGCTGGCGGCGCTGGGCAATGCGCTTTTGCTGATCTTCGCCTGCGGCGCCATCGCCTTCGAGGCGGTCCGGCGTCTGGCCGAGCCCGCGCCCGTGGCGTCCGGCCTGATCATGGGGGTGGCGGCGGTCGGCTTCGTCATCAACCTGGGCACGGCGCTGTTGTTCATGAAGGATCGGCACGACCTGAATGCGCGCGGCGCCTATTTGCACATGATGGCGGACGCCGCTGTGTCGGTAGGCGTGGTGATCGCGGGCGGGGTGATCCTGCTGACCGGCTGGTCGATCGTCGATCCGCTGGTGTCCGCCGTCATCGTGGCCGTGATCCTGATCGGCACCTGGGGCCTGCTGAAGGACTCGGTGAACCTCGCGATGGACGGCGCTCCGGGCGGCGTGGCGGTGCACGAGATCGAGGGCGCGCTACTGGCGCTGCCGGGCGTCTCCGCGTTGCATGATCTTCATGTCTGGGGGCTGTCGACAACCGAGACGGCCCTGACGGCGCACGTGGTTCATGACCGTGCGGACGCCGACGGCCTGCTCGCTGAGGCGCAAAGGCTGGTGCGGGACCGCTTCGGCATCCGTCACACGACACTTCAGCTCGAGGCCTCGCCGCTGGCGGACTGTCCCGGCTGCTGACCGCCCCTTTTCAAGCCGGGCCGGAGCCGCCATCTAGCGGCGCATGACCGATACGACCTCCAGCACACCCGCCAAGATCCCCGTCACCGTCCTGACCGGCTATCTCGGCGCGGGCAAGACGACGCTGCTGAACCGCATCCTGACCGAGGATCACGGCAAGCGCTACGCCGTGATCGTCAACGAGTTCGGCGAAATCGGCATAGACAACGACCTGGTGGTCGGCGCCGACGAGGACGTGTTCGAGATGAACAACGGCTGCGTCTGCTGCACGGTGCGCGGCGACCTGATCCGCGTGGTCTCCGGCCTGATGAAGCGCCAGCGGCCGGGCAAGCCGGCGTTCGACGCCATCATCGTCGAAACCACAGGCCTGGCCGATCCCGGCCCGGTGGCCCAGACCTTTTTCGTCGACGAGGACGTCAAGGCCAAGACCCAGCTGGACAGCGTCACCGCCCTGGTCGACGCCAAGCACGTCATGGCGCGGCTGGACGACTCCAAGGAGGCCCGCGAGCAGGTGGCCTTCGCCGACCGCATCATCCTGAACAAGGTCGATCTGGTGGACGAGGCGGCGCTGGACGCGGTCGAGGCGCGACTGCGGGCGCTGAACCCGCTGGCGCCGATCACCCGGGCCGAGCGGTCGAACGTGCCGCTGGACAGCGTATTGGGCGTCCACGCCTTTGACCTGGACCGCATCCTGGAGGTGAAGCCGGACTTCGTGAACCCGCCGCACGGCGCGGAAGGCCACGTCCACGACGCGCACTGCGGCCATGATCATGATCACGGACACGATCATCACGATCATGACCACGCCCACCATCACCACGGCGCGCGCGGCCATGCGCACCAGGACGACGTCAAGGGCGTGGCCCTGTCGCTGGATCGGCCGATCGATGGGGCGAAGTTCACCCAGTGGCTGGACATGCTGCTGGGCTCGCAAGGCCAGAACATCCTGCGCGCCAAGGGCATCATCGACGTCCAGGGCGAGGACCGCCGCCTGGTGTTCCAGGCCGTGCACATGATCCTGGAAGGCGACCTGCAGCGCGCCTGGGGCGTCAACGAACGCCGCTGGAGCCGCGCCGTCTTCATCGGGCGGGATCTCGACGAAGCCGACCTGCGCCGCGGCTTCGAAGCCTGCGCGGCGTAAGATCTTCCCCCGCTTGTCGGGGGAAGTGTCAGGTCGTGGAGCGAAGCGACACGCCTGACGATGGGGGAAGTCTCCGGCTCAGGAAAGACTCCCCTCATCGACCCTGGATCGGCTTCGCCGATCGACGGGCCACTTCTCCCGCAAGCGGGAGAAGGTCCTAGCGACGCGCCTCGCGGGCGATGTGGTCGAGGATGCTTGGCAGATCGTTCAGCACGGCGGTCGCGGGAACGCGGATGGTGCGGACGCCTTGCTTGAGGAGGAAGGCGTCGCGTTGCGCGTCCTTGGCGGCTTGTCCATCAGAATGCGTTTGGCCGTCGATCTCCACAGCCAGCTTTGCCTCCGCGCAGTAGAAATCAAGCACATAGGGCGCGGCCGGATGCTGGCGGCGGAACTTGAGCCCGTCGAGTTGCCGGCCCTTCAGCGCCTGCCATAGTTGAACTTCCGGCAAGGTCATGTCGCGCCGCAGGTCGCGCGCGCGGTCAACGACATCGCTCGGACGACCCTGCGTGGCGTCCGCGCCACCTAACGCCTCCAGCACGCCCGCGCCGTAGCGGTCCAGCTTGGTCTGACCGACGCCGGGGATGCGGCCCAGGCGCTGGAGGTCGCCGGGTTCGGCGAGGGCGATCTCCAGCAGCGTCTTGTCCTGGAAGATGACGTAGGGCGGCACGCCCTGTTCGGACGCGCGCTCGCGCCGCCAGGCGCGCAAGCGTTCGAACCGGGCGCGGACATCCGTGTCCAGCGTCTCCAGCGCGGCGTTGCGGCCGTCGCGGGTGCGCTCGCGCGGGGCGGATGCGCCCGAGAAACGGGCCGTGGGTTTGCGCACCTCGATCCGGCGCTCTCCGCGATAGACGGCGCGCACGGCCTCGGGCTCGCCGAGGCGGATCAGCGGCTTGCCGTCGTTCGGGTCCTCGACCAGCAGCCCCTCGAACAGCAGGTGGTCGATCACGTCGCGCCAGCCGGGCGGGGAGGTGTCCTTGCCGACGCCCCAGGTCGAGAGGCCGCTTTCCCACGGCTGCACGTCCCTGGTCTTGCCCAGCAGGTGGTCGATGATGCGGGTGCGGCCGAAGCGCTCTCCAAGCCGATGCACGGCGGCCAGCGCCTTTTGCGCCGGGACGGTCGCGTCATACAGGGACGGCGGGTCGCCGCAGATGTCGCAGACGCCGCAAGGGGCCGCGTCCGTCTCCCCGAAATAGCGACGCACCGCCTGGGGGCGGCAGACGCTTCCGTCCAGCATGGCGAACAGCTGGCGCGCCTTTCGGACCTGAACCGCCTTGACCTCTTCCGGCATGGGGCGCGTGTCGAGCCGACGCAGCGACCAGGCGATGTCGGCCGGGCCGTACAGGGTGATGCCCTCGGCCGGCTCGCCGTCGCGGCCTCCACGGCCGATCTCCTGCCAATAGGCCTCCAGCGAGCCCGGCGGATCGGCGTGGATGACGAAGCGCACGTCGGCCTTGTCCACCCCCATGCCGAAGGCGATTGTGGCGACCATGACCGCGCCTTCCTCGGCCAGGAAGCGGGCCAGGCGGCGGTCGCGCTCGGCCGTGTCCATGCCGGCGTGATAGGCGATGGCGTTGGTTCCGGCGTCCCTCAGCGCCTGGGCCACCCGGTCGCAGCCGTCACGGCTGCCGCAGTAGACCACGCCCGAGCGGCCGCGCCGTTCCCGCACCAGTTCGATCACGCGGGCGTCGGTGCGGGCGCGGGACGCATTTTCCTTGCGCTCGGCCGACAGCTGCAGGTTCGGGCGGGCGAAGCTGGCGACGAAGACCTCGGCGCCCTCCAGCCGCAGCGAGCGCACGATGTCCTCGCGCGTGCGGGCGTCGGCGGTGGCGGTGACGGCGATGCGCGGCACGCCCGGAAACAGCTCGGCCAGCCTACCCAAGGTGCGATAGTCTGGGCGGAAGTCGTGGCCCCATTGCGAGACGCAGTGCGCCTCGTCGATGGCGATCAGCGACAGCGGCAGTTCCCCCAGCCGGTCCAGCATGGCGCCGGACGCCAGCCCTTCCGGCGAGACGTAAAGCAGGTCCAACTCGCCCGCCCGCGCCTGCCGCCAGATCGCCGACCGCTCGTCCAGCGATACGCCGGAGTCCAGCCGCGCGGCGGCCACGCCCGCCTGCTTCAGCGCCTCGACTTGGTCGGTCATCAGGGCGATCAGCGGCGAGACCACCAATCCAAGGCCTCGGCGCAGGATGGCCGGAATCTGGTAGCAGACGCTTTTTCCCCCGCCGGTCGGCAGGACGGCCAGCACGTCGCGCCCGGCCAGCACCTCGGACACCACCTCGCCCTGCAGACCGCGAAAGTCGCCGTGGCCCCAGACGCGCGACAGCAGGGCGCGGGCCTCGGCCAGACCCGGTTGGGTCAGGGGCGAAAGGAGGCTCGAATCGGCAGGCATCGGAGGCTTGTGCCCGATCCGTTCCCTTAAGCGAAGCGCGGCCGTGCGGGATTTCCGCATCGGGATGGTCTAGGAGGCCGCATGAGCGAAAAGCACCAGATGCGCGCGGCGATGCGAGCCCTGAGGAAGCGGCTGGCCGAGGCCGATTCGACGGCCGCCGTGCGCGCCGCCGATCACGCGGGGGAGCTGCCGCACGGCGAGACGGTCGCGCTTTATCGCGCCGTTGGATCGGAACTGGATCCCGAGCCGCTCGGCCGCGCCCTGCTGGCGCAAGGGCGCCGGCTGTGCCTGCCGGCGGTGATCGCGCGCGACGCCCCCATGATTTTCCGCGCCTGGTCGCCGGGCGAGCCGCTGGAGATGGACCAAGCCGGATGTCCCGCCCCCCTGCCGCTGGCGGCGGAGGTCCGGCCGGACCTGATCGTCACGCCGCTTTTGGCGTTCGACGCCTTCGGCGGGCGGCTGGGTCAGGGCGGCGGCTACTACGACCGCACCTTTGCGGAGCGGCCGGACACGACGCGGATCGGGTTCGGCTACGCTGGTCAGGCGGTGGACCGGTTGGCGCTGGAGCCGCACGACATGCGGCTCAATGGGGTGCTGACAGAAGAGGGCTGGCGGGCGATCTGCTAAGGGATATGTCGTTGACATATGCCGTGCGTGAGCTACGATCACCGCATGAACGCTCCGATCAAGGCCACCGTGTTCAAGTCGAACCGTTCCCAGGCGGTGCGCCTGCCAAAGGCGGTCGCTTTTCCCGATGACGTGAAGGAGTTGCGCGTCATCAGGGAAGGAAACGGGCTGCTGCTCGTGCCTGCGGACGCGGTGTGGGACGATTTTCTCAA
Organism: Pseudomonadota bacterium; assembly: GCA_023456105.1. Lineage (GTDB taxonomy): Bacteria > Pseudomonadota > Alphaproteobacteria > Caulobacterales > Caulobacteraceae > Brevundimonas. The sequence continues at coordinate 18,360 of JAEYAO010000076.1, forward strand.
GGGGCCCGGCATCGACATCCGCATCGCCGAAGACCTTGTTGATGATGAAGTCGTGTTGCTCGACTAGGTGTACCTCCTCGACTCCGACATCTGCGTCAGGCTGCTTCGCAATCGTCCGCCGCAACTGGCCGAGAAGCTGAACGCGGATGCGAGCCGGCTTTATACGTCGGCCGTGGTCCGGCATGAGTTGATGCACGGCGCCATGATGTCGATGCGTCCGGATGTTCAGCGCGCTGCGGTGGAGGCGCTGCTGTCCCGTATGGCGGTGCTTGATTTCGACAGCGCCGCCGCGGATCACGCGGCTGACATCAAGGCGTCGTTGCAAAGGCGTGGAACGATGATCGGGAGCAACGACCTGTTGATCGCCGGGCATGCCCGGAGCCGCTCGCTGATCGTGGTGACTGGCAACCTGCGTGAATTTGCTCGGGTTGAAGGCCTGCGCTGTGAAGATTGGCCGGCGGGTCCGGCGGGACCGTACCTGACATGAGACTGGCCTTCTTTGGCGACGTGATCGGCAAGTCCGGGCGCGACGGGATCAGCGACCACCTACCGGGGCTGAAGCGCGACCTGCGGCTCGATTTCGTGGTGGTGAACGCCGAGAACGCCGCCGGTGGCTTCGGCATAACCGAGAACACCGCGCGCGAGCTGTTCATGGCGGGGGCGGACTGCCTGACGCTGGGGAACCACAGCTGGGACCAGCGCGAGGCCCTGACCTACATCGTGCGCGAGCCGCGCCTGATCCGGCCGTTGAACTATCCGCGCCTGATGGACGCGCCGGGCGCGGGGGCCAATCTGTTCGAAACGCAGAGCGGGCGCACCGTTCTGGTGATGAACGTGCTGGGCCGCGTGCACATGGATCCGATGGACGACCCGTTCAGCGCCGTGGAGAAGGAGCTGGCGGCCTGCCCGTTGGGCATGGCGGCCGATGCCATCATCGTGGACATGCACGCCGAGGTGACCAGCGAGAAGATGGCCATGGGCCACTTCTGCGACGGTCGCGCCAGCCTGGTGGTCGGCACCCACACCCATGTGCCGACGGCGGACGCACAGGTGCTGCCGGGCGGCACGGCTTACCAGACAGACGCCGGCGGCTGCTGCGACTACGACTCCGTCATCGGCAATGAAAAAGAGGAGCCGCTGCGCCGCTTCACCACTCGGCTGTCGGGCGGGCGCTATCAGCCGGCGTCGGGGCCGGCGACCGTGTGCGGGGTTTTTGTGGAGACGGACGACCGCACCGGCCTGGCCAAGCGCGTCGAGCCGATCCGCGTGGGCGGCCGGCTGAAGCAGAGCGTGCCGGAAGTCGCCTAGGCTTCGACCAGGCGCGGGTCGCCCGACGCCACGGCGAGCGTCTTGCGGGTGGACAGCACGCCGTCGCGGTCCGACACCTTGTCCAGCACCTTGAACTCGGTCCGCCAGGCTTCGGGCGTCACGTCGCAGACGACATAGCCGCGCTGACTGTTGATGAACTTCAGCTGGGGATTGGCGGCCAGGAACCTCTGGGCGTCGGCGCGCTGGTCCGAGCCGTCGCCGCCCGAGGTGATGGAGGTGGAGACGAACTCGGTCGCGATCGGCCGGCCCTCCGGCTCGCGGCCGTTCAGGTGCAGTTCGCCGGCGAAGTTCTGGTGCTCGTCGCCCGTCAGGACCACGACATTGTCGATCCGCTGGTCGCGCACGTGGCGCAGCAGGCGGTTGCGGGGCGTGCGGTATCCGGCCCAGCTGTCGGTGTTGACCCCCTCGCCGCCCGAGGTGTTGCGGTTCAGATCCATGACCATGATCTGCTGGGCCAGCGCCTTCCATCGGGCGGTGGAGCCATCCAGATTGTTCAGCAGCCACGCCTCCTGCGCCTGCCCCAGCACCTGTGCCTCGGCCGCGTTCACGCCGGCGCAGGTGGTGTTGAAGCGGTCGTTGCAGGGCTGATCGGTGCGATACTGGCGCGTATCCAGGAAGTTGACGTCAAGCAGGTCGCCGTACTGTGCGCGGCGGTAAAGCTGCATGGCCGAGCCGCGCGGGAAGGCGGCCTTCCGCATCGGCATGAACTCGTAGAAGGCCTGCATGGCGGCCGCGCGACGCAGCAGGAACAGGTCGGGATCGGTCCCGTCCTGATCGAGATCTGTAACCCAGTTATTGTCCACCTCGTGGTCGTCGAAGGTGCAGAACCAGGCGGCCGAGGCGCGCGAGGCCTGCAGGTCCGCATCCATGGTGTACTGGGCGTAGCGGCGGCGGTAGTCGTCCAGGCTGTAGACCTCGCCGCCCAGATGGACGCGGGTGTTGTCCTGCGGACCCGATCCGCTCTGATAGAGCGGATTGCCGCGCCCTTCGTAGATGTAGTCGCCGTACAGAAAGACGAAGTCGAGGTCCTCGGCCGCCAGCTTGCGATGGGCGGTGTAGAAGCCGCTCTCATACGCTTGGCAGCCGGCGACGCCGAAGCGCACGCGCGCAAGCGAGGATCCGACCACCGGCGCTGTCTTGGCTGTGCCCACGCCGCTGCGCTCGTCACCAGCGCGGAAGCGGTAGAAGTAGGGACGGCCGGGCTCGAGACCCGAGACCTCGACGTGGACGGAATGGCCGAGTTCGGGCCGCGCGACAACTTCGCCAGAGCGGACCACGCTGTTGAAGCCGCGATCCGAAGCCACCTCCCACGCCACCGCCATCGGCGCGCGCGGCATGCCGGAGCCATAGGCCAGCGGGTCGGGCGCCAGCCGCGTCCAGATGACAAAACCGTTCGGCAGCGGATCGCCCGCGGCCACGCCCAGGCGGAAGGGGTTCACGTCGAACGCAGGCTGGGCCAGGCTGGGACCGGACGCGCTCAGCGCCAGGCCGCCGCCGAAGGCGGTCAGGAGGCTGCGGCGGGACAGGTCGAGGCGGGTCATCGGGCAGGCTCCGGCGGCGGGATCGACCTGCTCTAGCGACGCTTCATGACGCCGGCGTTGCAGAACAGCCGTTTCTCAGGCTGCGGTGGCGGGCCTACGCGTCATGTCCCCGCGTCCGGCGATCAGGCCCGCGACCGAGATGTCCTCGTCGATCTCTTCCCAGTGGAGGCCCTCGCCCCCATAACCGATGCGGACCTCCTCGCGCTGCGAAGGGGTGGCGTCGAGCAGGCGAGGAAACCACGCCAGGGGAATGCCTAGCGTGCGGCCGTCATCAAGATCGACCCACATGGTGTAGTCGTCGAACCAGACCTTCTTGGCCGTTGAAGTGCTCATTCCATCTCCGCTCGATCCGGTCGCGCTCCTTGCGGATGATCCACGTCAGCTCGGCCAGCGTCTTGCAATCATACCCGTTTTCCGACGCCACGCGAACCTCAGGCCAAAGCCAGAATTTGGCCTTTCCGTCGCTGCTCTCAACATGGATGTGGACAGGCTCTCGCGGAGTGCCTTCGTTGGAAAAGAAGTGAAAGCGAAACCTGCGGTGGCGGAACACCGTCGGCATCGCGCCTCAGCCCTCGATCCAGTTCGGCAGCCAGCCCTCATGCCATTCGCGCAGGTGCTCCAGCGGGATGCGGAACAGGTCGCCGGCTTCGGAACCGGAGGCGAAGTCCTTGCCGCCCGCGCGGCCGACCACCGAGGCGTGCAGGCCCGATTCCTGCGCCTTGGTGATCAGGGGCGAGGGGTCGGGCAGGGCGACGAGGTAGCGGCCCTGGTCCTCTCCGAACAGCAGGATGTGGGCATGGGTGGGGCTGGTGGCGTCCAGGGTCACGCCGACGTCGGACGCCAACGCCAGGTCTGCGGCCGCGCCGATCAGCCCGCCGTCGGACAGGTCGTGCACCACCGTCAGCTCGCCCGCCTCGATCAGGCCGCGCACAAAGTCGCCGGTCTTGCGCTCCAGCTGGAGATCGACCGGCGGCGGGGCGCCGTCCTCGCGGCCCAGCACTTCGCGTAGATACAGCGAGGCCCCGAGTTCGCCCTCGGTGTGGCCGATCAGGACCAGGACGTCGCCGTCCGCCATGGTGGAGAAGCCGGTGGTCACGTCATAGTTGGGTAAGAGGCCGACCGCGCCGACCGTGGGGGTCGGCGGAATGGCGACGCCGTTGGTCTCGTTGTACAGCGACACGTTTCCGCTCACGACCGGGAAGTCCAGCACGCGGCAGGCCTCGGCCATGCCGTCGATGGCGCGCACGATCTGGCCCATGATCTCGGGACGTTGCGGATTGCCGAAGTTCAGGTTGTCGGTGATGGCGATGGGGCGGGCGCCCACTGCGGTCAGGTTGCGCCAGGCCTCGGCCACCGCCTGCTTGCCGCCCTCGTAGGGGTCGTTCTGGACATAGCGGGGCGTCACGTCGGAGGTCATCGCCAGACCCTTGTCCGTGCCATGGACCCGCACCACGCCGGCGTCGGCGCCGGTGGCCGAATCCTGCAGCGTGTCGGCCATGACGTGGCGGTCATACTGTTCCCAGATCCAGCGCTTGGAGGCCATGTCGGGGCAGGCCACGACCTTCATCACCGCATCGGCCCAGTTCTCGGGCGCGGGGATGGTCGAATGGTCGAGGCGGGGCTGAAGCTCCGGCTGGACCCAGGGGCGATCGTACAGCGGCGCGTCGTCGAACAGCGGCGCCAGCGGCACGTCGCAGACCGTCTCGCCATGATGCTTCAGCACCAGACGGCCGGTGTCGGTGGTCACGCCGATCACTGCGGCGTCCAGACCCCACTTCTGGAAGATGCGGTGGCCGTCTTCCTCGCGGCCGGGCTTCAGCACCGCCAGCATTCGCTCCTGCGATTCCGACAGCATCATCTCGTAAGCCGTCATGCCGGTTTCGCGCTGGGGCACGGCGTCCATGTTCAGTTCGATGCCGACGCCGCCCTTGCCGGCCATCTCGACGGAGGAGGAGGTCAGGCCGGCCGCGCCCATGTCCTGGATGGCGGCGACGGCGCCCGACGCCATCAGCTCCAGGGTGGCCTCGATCAGCAGCTTTTCGGCGAACGGGTCACCGACCTGCACCGTAGGGCGCTTCGACTCGGATTCGTCGTCGAACTCGGCCGAGGACATGGTCGCGCCGTGGATGCCGTCGCGGCCGGTCTTGGAGCCGAAATAGACCACCGAAAGGCCAGGCGCCGGCGCGGCCGAATAGAACAGGCTGTCGGCCTTGGCCAGGCCCACGCACATGGCGTTGACCAGGATGTTGCCGTTGTAGCCGGCGTGAAAGTTGGTCTCGCCCCCGACGGTCGGCACGCCCACGCAATTGCCGTAACCGCCGATGCCGGACACCACGCCCGACACCAGCCGCCGCGTCTTCTCGTGGGACGGATCGCCGAAGCGCAGGGCGTTCAGCAGCGCCACGGGCCGTGCCCCCATGGTGAAGACATCGCGCATGATGCCGCCCACGCCCGTCGCCGCGCCCTGGTACGGCTCGATGTAGGAGGGGTGGTTGTGCGACTCCATCTTGAAGATGCAGGCGTCGCCGTCATCGATGTCGATCACGCCGGCGTTCTCGCCCGGTCCGCAGATCACGCGCTCGCCGGTGGTCGGGAACTTGCCCAGGTGGATCTTGGACGACTTGTAGGAGCAGTGCTCGGACCACATCACCGAGAAGACGCCAAGTTCGACCTGGTTGGGCTCGCGGCCCAGCCGGTCCAAGACGACCTGATATTCGTTGGGGGCCAGGCCGTATTCGGCGGCCAGTTCGGCCATGGTCTTCTGCTGCGCGCTCATGGCCCGCGCTTCTAGCGGCTGGGCGAGGCACTGTCAGCAGGCGAGCGGAACATCGGGGCGGCGGGAGCGGTTCTTGCCGAACACATCCGCAGGAGAGCTTCATGACCGATCAGCCCATCGACCCGGCCGCCACGCCCGAGGACGACAACGCCCCCGACATCGCCGCCGATGACGTCGGCGCTTCGGGCATGGCCGAGGAAGCGCAGAACGAGGCCGACGAAGAAGGTGTGGACGGGGAGGGCGTGTGATGGCCGATCTCACCAAACCGTCGCCGGCGGATGATCAGCAGATGAGCCGCTCCAACGATCCTGAGGTCACCGCCGCCATGGATGCAGAGGCGGCCGAGCAGGCGATGCAAAGCCGTCGCCAGCGCCTGGCGGGCGAGGCGACCGGCGTCGGCAGCGTCGGCTTCGACGATCCCGGCGCCTTTGACGTGGGCGCAGAGGGACGCAACGTGCAGGACGAGCCCGAACTGGACGATCCGGAGCAGGCCCGTCCCTAGAGACGGCTGTGCGGCCTCAGACGGCCGGGCGTTCGACGCCCGGCCGCAGCCGGAACACCAGCACCAGCGACACGACCAGCACCAAGAGGGCTGCGCCCAGCGCAAGGAAGCCCAGCAAGGGATTGCGCGTCTGCTCCGCCACGAAGGCGCCAAGCAGACCCCAGGCAATTGGGAGCGGGTAGGCCAGCAGGCGGGTGCGGGCGGTGACGAACAGCGTCAGCGCGACCACCGCCACGATCGCCAGCATCGCCCAACCGACGGGCGCCAGCGTCCGCGAAAGGGCGTTCTCCGCCGTCAGCACGGTGATCAGGTTCAGCGGCGCGGCGACGGTCAGCCAGCCGGCGAGCAGCCCCAGCGGCCAGGCGACCAGCCAGCGGTCGCGGTCGGCCTTTGGCAGGGCGCGGATCAGGCCGCCATGCACCACCAGCGGAACCAGCAGGGCGATCAGGCTCATGAAGATCAGCACCAGAGTGGCGATCCGGGCGTCGGACGCCGCCGCGATGATCCAAAGGCCGATGCCGACAAAGGCGACGATCGAAGGCAGGGCGAACCGCCGGATGGCGTCGCTCTCGCCCGTCTGCGGGAGGACCTGCCGAACGGCGTAGGCCAGGATGCCCAGATAGATCAGGCCCCAGATCGAAAAGGCGTAGCCCGCGACACGCAGGGTTCCGTCGCCCTGAGCGGCGAACTCGCCTTGGTCCAGGCCGAGGCCCGTCGCCATCTGGATGACCGGAACGACGATGGCGAAGGCGGCGGCGGCCAGCACCACCACGCGGCGCGTCATCTGCTGTGGGCTGGGGCGGACGACGGACGACATGGGGCTCTCCGGGAACACTCGGGCGTAAAACGCGGGTCTGCATTACGCCCGAGCCTCGTGAAGGTTCAGCCGGAACCCGCGCCCATTCCCGCCGGTTGACCCTTCATCACAGTCACAAAGGAGCTTCGGCCATGACCGACGTCACCAGCCCGCAGGGCGACATCAACCAGACCGGCCTGAACCCCGACGGCTTTCAGCCCAATGAGGTCGACGCCACCCGCGGCCGCGAGCAGGGCCTGGGCATGGGCGAGCGCGAACTGAACGCCCAGCGCGACCCCGGCGGCGACCGCACCGCCGATGAGGACGAGGCCATGGACAACGGCGTCTCCGTCAACGCCGGCGACGAGGATGCCCTGAACCAGAGCGTCGGCGTGCAGGGGCTGTCGGACGAAGACGAAGAAACCCACCGCATCGGCGGCGGGTGACCATCAGGGCGGCTTCCCTAGGCCGCCGCCATCACGCTCTGGAACAGGACGGCGCCGTCGGCGGAGCCGAGTTCGGCTTCAAAGGCGCGGTCGGGGTGGGGCATCATGCCGAGCACGTTGCCGCGCGCGTTCTGAAGCCCCGCGATGTCGTTCACCGAGCCGTTCGGATTGTCGACATAGCGGAACACGACCTGGCCTTCGCCCTCGATGCGGGCGAGGGTCTCGGGATCGGCGAAGTAGTTTCCGTCGCCGTTGCCTTGGGTCATCACCACCTCGCGCTGGCCCTGATAGCCGGAGGTGAAGCGGGTTTGGCCGTTGGCGACCGTCAGGCTGATGGGCTTGCAGACATACTTGAGGCCCTTGTTGCGCAGAAGCGCGCCCGGCAGCATGCCGGCCTCGCACAGGATCTGGAAGCCGTTGCAGACGCCCACCACGGCCACGCCGTCGTCCGCCGCCTTCTTGACCGTCTGCATCACCGGCGACTGGGCCGCCATGGCGCCACAGCGCAGATAGTCGCCATACGAAAAGCCGCCCGGGATCACGATCAGATCGAGGCCTCGGGGCAGTTCGGTTTCGGCGTGCCAGACCATCTCGACGTGCTCGCCGGTGGAGCGTTCGACGGCGACCTTGCAGTCGCGGTCGCAGTTGGATCCGGGAAAGACGATGACGGCGGCGCTCATGCGCGGCCCTCTAGCACTGTTGCGCGGCCTTGTCAGCGACGAGCGGCGCGCGGCGTCCGTCCCACCATGCGATCCCCCAGACGGCCAGGCCGCCCAGCGTCAGGGCGCAGCCGACCGCGCCCGTGGACGGCAGGCCCCATCCGGCGGCGATGGCCGCTCCGGCCAGGAAGGGACCCAGGGCGTTGGCGGTGTTGAAGGCGGAATGGTTCAGGGCGGCCGCCAGGGTCTGGGCCTCGCCGGCGACGTCCATCAGCCGCATCTGCAGCACGGTGCCCAGGCCGCCGCCCGCGCCGATCATGAAGACCACCACCAGGATCGACCACAGGGCCGGCGTCGCGATGGGATAAAGCGCCATCCAGGCGGCGCTCCAGATCAGCAGCATGGCCGCGGCGCGCATGCCGAAGCGATCGGCCAAGACGCCGCCCGCGATGTTGCCGGCCACCATGCCCAGCCCGAACACGCCGAGCGCCCAGGGCACCACCTCGGCGCCCACGCCCGTCACTGCGGTCAGAGTAGAGGCCACATAGGCGTAGACGGCGAACATGCCGCCAAAGCCGATCGCGCCCACGCCCAGCGTCAGCCAGACCTGCCGGTTGGCCAGGGCGCCGAGTTCGCGCAGAGGACTTGCCTGCGGCTGCGGCGGATCGCGTGGGGCGAGCGCATGGACCAGGGCCATGGTCAGGATCGCCAATACGGAGACAATGGCGAAGGTCCAGCGCCAGCCGAAGATCAGGCTGACAAAGCCGGCGAAGGGCACGCCGACCACGGTGGCGACCGTCAGGCCCAGCAGCACGCGCGACACCGCCTGGCTGCGCTTGCCGGGCTCCGCGACGCCGGCTGCGACTAGCGAGGCCACGCCGAAATAGGCCCCGTGCGGCACGCCGGCCAAGAAGCGGAACAGCAGCATCCACTCATAGGTGGGCGCCAGCGCAGACAGGCCGTTGCCCGCCGCGAACATCGCCATCAGCACGATCAGCAGCACCCGCCGCGACATTCGCGCGCCCATTACCGCCAGCACCGGCGCGCCAACCACGACGCCCAGCGCATAGGCGCTGATGACATGCCCGGCCGTCGGCTCGTCGATGCCCAGGCCGCGCGCGAACTCCGGCAACACGCCCATGGCGGCGAACTCGGTGGTGCCGATGGCGAAGCCGCCCATCGCCAGTGCGAACAGCACGGCCTTGGCTGAGCGGGGCGGCGGATCGGAAGGCGCCTGTGCAGACGGCGGGAGCGGGCTGACAGCCATGCTGCACCTCGGACGGGGATCGATGGGGAGAAGCCTACCTAAACGCTGTTCATGTGGCCGCAAGATGATGGTCGCCAGAGCCGGGCATCACGAAATGCAACGCCTTCCGGAACAACAATTGTCGTCGGAGGTTCTTCCGCCCGAACCTCTACCGGAACAAACACCATGCAGATCAAACCGCTGGCCGCCCTGGCCGCCTCTGTCGCCTTGGGCGCCGCCCTGGCCGCCTGCTCCTCGATGCCGATGATGGCCGAGGGCTCCTCGCCGATGGCGACGCCGGCCGCGCCGATGCCGTCGCCCGCCGCCCCGATGGGCATGAGCGGCCGTCCCGACGCCGACATGCAGGCCGTTCTGGACGCTCACGCCGCCTTGGGCGCCAAGCCGATCGAGACCCTGACGGTCCAGCAGGCCCGCACCCAGCCTTCGCCCGCAGACGCGGTGATGAAGGTCAAGCAGATGCGCAACATGCCCACCGCGCCGGACGCGACGGTGACCACGCGCGACCTGACCTATCCGACCGGTGGAACGACCCAGCCGGTGCGCGTCTACAAGCCCGCGAACGCCACGGGCTCGAACCTGCCGGTCGTGGTCTACTATCATGGCGGCGGCTGGGTGATCGCCGACATCAACGTCTATGACGCGACGCCGCGCTCCATGGCCCGCAACCTGAACGCCATCGTGGTGTCGGTCGAGTACCGCAAGGGGCCCGAAAACAAGGTCCCGGCCGCGCATGAGGACGCCAACGCCGCCTATCAGTGGGTGCTGCAGAACGCCGCGTCGTGGGGCGGGAACCCCAACAACATCGCGGTGGCTGGAGAGTCGGCCGGCGGCAACCTGGCTGTGAACGTCGCCATCTCGGCGCGCGACATGGGCTGGACCCAGCCCAAGAGCATCCTGTCGGTTTACCCGATCGCCAACGGCGACCCGCAGCTGCCGTCCAAGCAGATGAACACCGCCAGCCTGCCGCTGCGCACCGCGACGCTGGGCTGGTTCGGCCAATACGCCCTGCCGTCGCCGGCCTTCCAGCAGGACCCGCGCTACAATCTGATCGGCGCCAACCTGCGCGGCCTGCCGCCGGTGATCATTGTCAACGCCGACATCGATCCGCTGCGTGACGACGGCGCGACGCTGGAGACGGCGCTGCGCAACGCCGGCGTCCAGGTCCAGCGCCGCAACTACGAAGGCGCGGTGCACGAGTTCTTCTCGATGGCCGACGTGGTGCGCGACGCCTATGACGCCCAGCAATGGTCGTTCGGCCTGGTGCGCCAGTCGCTGATGCGCTGATCGTCAGGGCGATCGCCTGAACAAGAAAAGGGCCGGCGGATCGCTCCGCCGGCCCTTTGTCTTTGCACCATATGCGGGCTCAGCCCTCGCCGACGTCTTCATAGGTCGCGGTGATCGAGGCCTTCGCCAGGGTGTGGAAGTGCAGGTTGAAGCCGAACACCGCGCCGGAATCGTCGGCGGTGACCTCCAGCCGCTCCGCGTCCACCGCGAAGACCGTGAAGATGTAGCGGTGCGGTCCGTGCCCCGGAGGCGGCGCCGCGCCGCCAAATCCCGCCTTGCCATAGTCGGTGCGCCCCTGCACCGCCGCCATCGGCAGATGCCCGCCGGCCGAGCCCGCCCCGGTCGCGAGTTCGCTCACGTCCGCCGGGATGTTGGCCACGGTCCAGTGCCAGAAGCCCGAACCGGTCGGCGCATCGGGATCATAGCAGGTGACGGCGTAGGATTTGGTCCCGTCAGGCGCGCCGGACCACGCCAGATGCGGCGACACATCGCCCTTGGCCTTGACCTGCGCGTCCGGCAGCACGCCGCCGTCGGAGATGTCGTTGGAGGAAAGGGTGAAGCTCATCACGCCGCCTCGATGCGGTAGCTCTCGATCACGGTGTTGGCGAGCAGCTGCTCGCACATCTTCCTGGCTTCGGCCTGCGGATCCTCGACGCCGTCCAGGTCGAACTCGATCAGCTTGCCGACGCGGGCGTTGGCGACGCCGGTCCAGCCCAGGCCGTGCAGGGCCCCCTCGACCGCCTTGCCCTGCACGTCGAGCACGCCGGGCTTGAGGAAGACGTGAACCTTGATCTTCATAGGTTGCCCTTCATGAACGATGTGAAGTCGGACCATTGCTCGATCCGGAAGGCGCGTATGTCACGGACGCACTGCGGAAACCAGACCAAGGCCTTGAGGGCGTTCATGGCCTGCAGCAGATTGGCCAGGTCTTCATCTTCGACGACATAGACGCTGCCCTGTATGCGCCGGAAGCCGTAACGCGCCAGGGTAGTTCCGATGTCGCCATAGGCCTGGGTCACGCCCTTAGGATGGACGACCTGGGCGTCCGCGACCACGAGATCGAAGGCAATGGCGAACATCAGGCCTGGGGGTCGCTCAGCAGCGCCGTAAGCGGATAATCCAGAGCTTCCCCGCTCTCGACGACGCGGATGCGCGCCTGGTCGTGGTCCACCGCCTCGACCTCATAGATCGGGCCGGCCGCCCCGAAGCGGCGGAAGCGAGCGGGAGAGGTGGAGGAAACGTCGAATGTTGATCCGGACTCCCGCACGCCGTCCATCAGTGCAGTCCCCCCTGGATGACCGTCGGCATGCCCTTCATGATGCCCAGGCGGCGCGCGACCTCGGTGTAGCTTTCGATGACGTTGCCGAGGTCGCGGCGGAAGCGGTCCTTGTCCAGCTTCTCGCCGGTGGTCGCGTCCCACAGGCGGCAGGAATCCGGGCTGATCTCGTCGGCCAGGATCACGCGGGCGAAGTCGTTCTCCCAGATGCGGCCGAACTCGATCTTGAAGTCCACCAGGGTGATGCCGACCGCGCCGAACATGCCTGACAGATAGTCGTTGACCCGCACGGTCATGGCCAGGATATCGTCCAGCTCCTGGGTGGAGGCCCAGTTGAAGGCGGTGATGTGCTCCTCCGTCACCATCGGATCGTTTAGCTCGTCCTTCTTGTAGTAGAACTCGATGATGGAGCGGGGCAGGGGCGTGCCCTCCTCGATGCCCAGGCGCTGGCTCATGGAGCCGGCGACGATGTTGCGGCACACGACCTCCAGCGGGATGATCTCGACTTCGCGGATCAGCTGCTCGCGCAGGTTCAACCGCTTGATGAAGTGGTTGGTCACGCCGATGCCGTTCAGGCGCGACATGACGAATTCGCTGATCTGGTTGTTGATGACGCCCTTGCCCTCGAGCGTCGCCTTCTTTTGCGCATTGAAGGCGGTGGCGTCGTCCTTGAAGTACTGGATCAGGGTGCCGGGCTCGGGCCCCTCGTACAGGATCTTGGCCTTGCCCTCGTAGAGCTTCTTGCGCTTGGTGTTCATCAGTCTGTCCCGGACGGGCCTTGGGGATTGTCGCCCGCCGGAAACAAAAATCGCGCCGCCCGAGGCTGCGAAAGCCGCAAGGGAAGACGCGTCTGAAGAACCGGTCGGGCGGGCGTTGGACCTGCGGCGGTTCCTTAGCCGAAGCCGCGCGCCAGCACAAATGACAGGGACGCGGGCGCCGGGTCCGGGCTTGCCTGTGACACAAGGGCTTCACCCGACGTAAGTCCGGTTGCGTTCGGGCGAGGGCGGGCTATAGACGGCGCTTGTTCCGGTTTTGACCGGGATTGTGGAGCTTCGCGGACCTAGATGACGACCTTTGACGATCGGGAAAAGGGCTTTGAGGCCAAGTACGCCCTCGATCAGGAACAGGAATTCAAGGCCGTCGCCCGTCGCAACAAGTCGCTGGGCCTGTGGGCTGCGGACAAGATGGGCCTGTCGCCGGAAAGCGCCGAGCAATACGCCAGCGCCGTGGTGCGCGCCGACTTCGAACAGCCGGGTGAGGAAGACGTGTTCCGCAAGGTGGCCGGCGACTTCAAGGGCTCGGGCCTGACGGTGTCGGAAGGCGAGATCCGGTCAAAGATGGACGAGCTGATGTCCATCGCGCGCGAGCAGATCCGCGCCGGCGAGTAGGGCTTACAGTCCATTTCAGAAAGTCGAAAGGGCCGCACCCGGGGGAAAGTGCGGCCCTTTCTTTTTAGCCGGGGACGTTGGGGGGATGTCTCACCCGGCGTGTTTGCGTCTCGCGCCCCTTGAGAACACGGGCGCCTGACTTTGGTTTCCCCAAAAAATCGCAGCAGGCGAATTTTCTTGCGAGCCTAGGACAGCGCCGATTTCAGCACGGCCCAGGCGGCGGCCTTGTCGGCGAGCGGCCGGACATGGGCGGGGCTGGAGGACGGCAGGTCGATCAGGGCGACGTCGGTCACGGGCGCCAGAACACGCCGGCCCATACGAGCGGCCAGGCCGCCGTTGAAGGCGATCGCGCGCAGATGCGGCAGGGCGGCGACCAGACCGCGCAGATCGGCGGCCTCGGGCGAGCGGATCGCCGCATCCAGACTGCCCGCCCGGTCCGCCGAGGCGATCACGTCCCACAGGCCGACGCCGCGCGCGAGCAGCCGCGCGAGCCGCTGCTCATACGGCAGGGCGACCAGGTCTTCGCCCACCACCCCGCCGATCAGGGGCCAGAAGCCGTTGCGCGGGTGGGCGTAGTATTGCGCGGCCCTGAGCGACGCATCGCCTGGCAGGCTGCCCAGGATCAGCAGGCGCGTGTGGTCATCGACGACCGGCGGGAAGTTCGCCTTCATCCGCGCCGTTTGGCGTCGGAGTAGACGCGGCCACGCTCCCGCTTTCCGACGACGACGACCGTGACGGTGACAGCCTGATCCTCGACCCGATATACGAGCCTGTAGCCTGCGCTCCTTAGCTTGATCTTGTAGTGATCGCTCAGGCCGTGGAGCGCGTCCTTGGGCGCGCGCGGGTGCTCCAGACGCTCGATCAGCTTCTTCTTGAACTGATCGCGGACCGACGCGCCGAGCTTTTCCCACTCCTTCAGCGCGGAGGGCAGAAACTGGAGGTCAAAGCTCATCGAGCGAGACGCGCAGCGGCGTTTCGTCGGCGCGCGCCCGGATCGTCTCGACCAGCGCCAGATCGTCCAGACGCTCCAGCATCGCCTCGTATGCAGCCGCCGGCACCATATAGGCCATGATCCGATTGTGGTTCAGCACCGCGACGGTCTCGCCGCCGGCGTTCTCCATCACGGCGCTCGGACTTCTCTTCAGATCGGAGACGCTGACGGCGACTTGGGCTTCGATGCGTTGCATCCGTTCAAGGTACGAAATCCGGTGCGGTTTTCAATACCGTTCAGATCACGCGTCCCCGAACACCCGGTCGAAGATCACGTCGATGTTCTTGGTGTGGTAGCTGAGGTCGAACAGGGCCTCGAGCTGGTCGGCGGGCAGGGTGACGCGGGGATCGGCCTTGAGGAAGTCGATAAAGGCGCCCTCGCCGCGCCAGACCTTCATGGCGTTCTCCTGCACGGCCGCATAGGCGTCCTCGCGCGACACGCCGGCCTGCGTCAGGGCCAGCATCACCCGCTGGGAGAAGACCAGGCCGCCCAGCCGGTCGAGGTTCTTCTGCATGTTGTCGGGATAGACGTTCAGCCGCTCGATGACGCCCGCCAGGCGGTGCAGGGCGAAGTCCAGGTGGATGGTGGCGTCCGGCCCGATGCCGCGCTCGACCGACGAATGGCTGATGTCCCGCTCGTGCCACAGGGCGACGTTCTCCATGGCCGGGACTACGGACGAGCGCACCAGGCGCGCCAGACCGGTCAGGTTCTCGGTCAGGATCGGATTGCGCTTGTGCGGCATGGCCGACGAGCCCTTCTGACCCTTGTCGAAGAATTCCTCGGCCTCCAGCACCTCGGTGCGCTGGAGGTGGCGGATTTCGGTGGCCAGCCGCTCGATGGAGGAGGCGACGACGCCCAGGGCGGCGAAATAGGCCGCGTGCCGGTCGCGCGGGATCACCTGGGTCGAGACCGGCTCGACCTGCAGGCCCATCTTTTCCGCCACATAGGCTTCGACCTCGGGATCGACATTGGCGAAGGTGCCCACGGCGCCCGAGATGGCGCAGGTGGCGATCTCCTCGCGCGCGGTGACCAGACGCCTGCGGGCGCGTTGGAACTCGGCGTGGTAGCCGGCCAGCTTCAGACCGAAGGTCACGGGCTCGGCGTGGATGCCGTGGCTGCGGCCCACGGTGGGCGTGTATTTGTGCTCCTTGGCGCGCGTCTCCAGCGCCGCCAGCACCCGGTCGACGCCGCCCAGCAGGAGGTCGGTGGAGCGCGCCAGCTGCACCGCGAAACAGGTGTCCAGCACGTCCGAGGACGTCATGCCCTGGTGCAGAAAGCGCGCTTCGTCGCCCACGATCTCGGCGACGTGGGTCAGAAAGGCGATGACGTCGTGCTTGGTGGTGCGCTCGATCTCGTCGATGCGGTCGGCGTCGAATGTGGCGTCCCCGCCCTTGGCCCAGATGGCGTCCGCGGCCTCGCGCGGGATCACGCCCAGTTCGGCCATCTTGGTCGTGGCGTGCGCCTCGATCTCGAACCAGATTCTGTACTTGGTCTCCTGCGACCAGATGGCGACGGCGTCGGGGCGGGAATAGCGCGTGATCATGGACGCGTCGTGTCGGTCGGGGCCGGGGTGGAGTCAAGGCGGGCTTGCCCGGAAAGCCGATGCAGGGCACGAACCCCGGCATCAAAAGGAGGCGCGCCGTGCAGCTGGTCATCGGAAACAAGGCCTATTCCACCTGGTCGCTCCGGCCATGGCTGGTGCTGAAGCGCTGCGGCGCCACGTTCGAGGAGATCGTAGTCGAACTGAACCAGCCCGACACGGCCCAGCGCATCGCCGAACATTCGCCCTCAGGCTTTGTGCCCGCGCTGAAAGTGGACGGCGAGACGATCTGGGATTCGATGGCCATCTGCGTCTGGGCGGCGGAGCGCTATCCCGAGGCGCCGCTGTGGCCGCTTGATGCACACGCGCGCTGGCTGGCGCGGTCGGCGGCGTGCGAGATGCACGGCGGTTTCTCCAGCCTGCGCACCGTCTGCGGCATGGGTCCGGATCATCCCATGGTGGGCGACAGCCGATCACCGGCGCCGCAGGACGCGGGGCTTGAGAAGGATGTGCGTCGGCTGGTCAGCCTGTGGCGCGAGATGCGAACGCGATTTGGCGCAAGCGGGCCGTATCTGTTCGGCGACTGGTCGATCCCCGACGCCTTCTTTACTCCGGTCGCGGCGCGCATTCGCCACTTCGGAATTGACCTTGTCGCACATGGCGACGACGGCGGCGCCCAGGCGTATGTCGAGGCGCTGCTGGCTCAGCCGGACTTCCTGCAGTGGGAGGCCGAGGCGCTCGGAGCGGGCGAAGCTTAACCATTGTCGCCGACGCGGGCTTAACCGCACGGCGTTATTCGATCTTCATCGACGGCGACGCGGAGGGCGCAATGCAGGTTCAGGCGGTGAAGAGCGCGGACGCGCCCGCGGGCCGGCTGCTGAACCCCATCGCGGGCTATGGCCTGGGGCTTGGCGTCAGCCTGTGTTTCTGGAGCCTGCTGCTCAGCGCGCTGTTCTAGACGGGCCTACTGAACGGCGGCCGTGCGGATCAGGGCGATGGTCAGCGTCTGCGGCGCGGGCTGAACATAGTCCAGCGCAGCCGGGATCAGCGAGGCGCCCGAAGCCACGGCGTCCAGCGTCTTGAGCGAGCCGCCCAGCAGGCGCTGGTAGATCCAGTAGGAGGCCATGACCTTTTCGACGTAATCGCGCGCCTGAGGCACGTCGATGGTTTCGATCAGCAAGAGCGGATCGGCGTCGCCGCCGAGCTTGCGCAGCGCCGCCAGCATCGGGCCGGGCCCGGCGTTGTAGGAGGCGACGGCGCGTAGAATGTCGCCCTGGAAGGCGTTCAACTGCAGCATGCGCTGGATGTAGGCCTGACCCAGCTTCATGTTCACGGCCGGGTCGAGCAGGCGCGAGGGCTGGGACACAAAGCCCCGGTCGCCGGTCATCTCGGCGGCGGTGGTCGGCATCACCTGCATGATGCCATAGGCCCCGGCGCCGGAACGCGCACCGGCGTCAAAGCCGGTCTCCTTGCGAGCCAGGGCGTAGACCAGGGCCCGATCGATGGTGAAGCCGCCTTCGGGTTGCAGGTCCGGTGTGGGATAATGGACCGCGTCGATGCGACCTGCGTCGCCGCCTGATGAACCCGGCGACATCATACGGGCCAGCGCGCCCCACATCTTCTGGGCGGTGTCGCCGGCGGCGGTGCGCAGACCCTGGCGCAGTTCGCTGCGCGCGTCGTCGCGGCGACCGATCTCGTAGAAGGCCAGGGTCCGGCGGGCGCGCGCGTCGCCCTGCAGGAAGGTCGACAGGGCGGCGGGCTCCACGCCCAGCGGCTCGACCTGCTGGAAGGAGGCCTGCTGCACCACGGCGTTATAGGCGCGTGGGCCCTGGTTCTCGACGGCGGGCTCCTCACCCAGTTGGCGCAGCGCGATCTGACCATAGAAGGTGGCGGGCCAGCGGGCGGCGAGGCGCAGATATTCGGCGATGCGGTCCTGTCGACCTGTTCTGGCGGCAGCGCGCGCCGTCCAGACGGCGGCCCCTGCGCGGACCCACGGATCCTCGGTCGGGTCCAGCGCCACCCGTTCAAAGGCCCCGAACGATCCCTGGAAGTCGTTGAGACGCCAGGAGGCCAGACCCACGGTCCACCAGTCGCCGATCGACTGGCCGGCCTGCACCGCGCCGGACAGGTCGTCGTTGTTGTAGGCGACGCGCGCGATCTTGTCGGGATCAACGCCGCTGTCGCCGGACACGGCCGTGACCAGGCTGTTCCAGGTGCGGCCAAAGCCGGCCGGGCGCGGCGGCTCGGCGGCGCCGTCGGGCTGGCGCTTCAGGGCGAGGTTATAGACGCGGCTGGCGCACGGCAGGTCGGCGTATTCGTTCAGCCAGGCGACCAGTTCGTCATAGGTGGCCGAGTGATCGCGGTGAAACAGGCGCTCGAACTCGACCTGGCCCATCAGCACCCGATCCTGCGCCCGGCCGGCGGACGCGCGAGCGGCCTCGAGGTCGCCGCGCCGCAGGGCGTCAAAGGCGGTGGTGTAGCTGATCCGGTCCGCCGAACTCAGCGCCGTGGGGCGCATGGAACCGACGCCCGAGCCGGACATTCCTTCCACAAGGCCCTCGCCCGATCCCTCATAGGGCACGCCTTCCGCCACGGCCGCGCCTGCGGCGGACAGGGCAAGTGCGAACGTCGACGCAACAAGCGCGCGGCGGAAGTTGAGCATAGCGGCCCCCTCGTTGGCGTCGCGCCTGCCCGTCTCGATCAGGCGGCGCGTTCGTATGGCGATCGGTCGTCAGCGGCGAAACATGCCGTAATCAGCGTTTACCTTCAATTCCGGCGGAAAGATGGCTTTCGCCTTCCAGGCGAACAGCGAGCGTCAGAAGATCGGCCCAGACCTGACGCTTGGCCTGAGGCTGGCGCAGCAGGAAGGCGGGGTGCAGCGTCGGCATGGCGGGGGCCGCGACGGCGCCTTCGTTCAGCCGCCATTCGCGCCACTGGCCGCGCATCTTCATGATGCCGTCCTCGGTCTGCAGCACCGAACGGGCGGCGGCCGCGCCCAGCAGCAGCACGGCCTGGGGCTTCAGCAGCGCAAAGGTCCGCTCGACGAACGGGGCGCAGGCGGCCTGTTCCTGCGGGCTGGGCGTGCGGTTGCCGGGCGGGCGCCAGAAGACGGTGTTGGTGATGAAGACCTTATCCGTCAGACCCGCCGCCGCCAGCATCCGGTCCAGCAGCTGCCCGGCCTTGCCTACGAACGGCCGGCCCTGAACATCCTCCTCGGCGCCCGGCGCTTCGCCGATCACAAGAACGGGAGCGTCGGGGTTCCCCCGCGCGAACACTGACTGGGTGGCGCCGAGGCCCCGCAGCGTGCAGCCGTCAAAGGCGGCGATGGCGGCGGCGAGGTCCTGAAGCGTGGCGGCGGAGGCGGCGAGCGCGCGGGCCTCTTGCGCCGCATTGTCGCGGCACGGCGGCGGAGCCACCGAGGCGGTCGCCTTCTGCACCGCCTTGGCGGGCGCCGGCAGCTCGACATGGGTGTGGTCCACCGGCGCATCGAGGTAGCAGGCGTCCACCCCCGCATCGCGCCAGAAGGCGAGCAGGCTTTCGACGGCGGCCGTTTCTTGGGGTTGCGCGTTCATGGACGAGGGCAGGGATAAGCCTTGACCGCCGCCGCGTCACCTTCCGATAAGCGGTGAAACCATTCCCGCGACGGGGAAAAGAAGGACAGGCATGGCCGAGGACACGATCGAAGGCGGCGCGGCGAACGCGCGCCAGGAAGCGATCATCGACAATCTGCCCCCGCTGGAGGCGCTGGCCGGCGTCGAGCGCGAGGTCATGGAATATGACGTGGTGGTCGTCGGCGGCGGACCGGCCGGCCTGTCGGCCGCCATCCGGCTGAAGCAGCGCGCGGAAAAGGACGGGCGCGAGATCACCGTGGCGGTGCTGGAGAAGTCGGCCGAGCTGGGCGGGCACATCCTGTCCGGCGCGGTGATCGACCCCAAGGCGCTGAACGAGCTGTTCCCGGATTGGAAGGAGCGCGGCGCCCCGCTGGAGACGCCGGTGACAGAGGACAAGTTCCTGGTGCTGGGGCCGCAGGGGCAGACGACCCTGCCGGCCTTCGCCATGCCGCCGTTCATGCACAACCACGGCTGCTACATCGCGTCCCTGGCCAACCTGTCGCGCTGGCTGGGCGAGCAGGCGGAGGCGCTGGGCGTCGAAGTCTATCCCGGCATGGCCGCCAGCCACGTCGTTTATGACGAACCGTCAGGCAGGGTGAAGGGCGTGGTCGCCGGCGTGTTCGGCATCGACAAGCACGGCCAGCCGACCGGCGAGTTCCAGCCGGGGATCGAGCTGCACGGCAAATACGTCTTCATCGCCGAGGGCGCGCGCGGCTCGCTGGCCAAGACGGTCATGGCCCGCCACAACCTGTGCGACGCGGCCGAGCCGCAGAAGTACGGCATCGGCCTGAAGGAGCTGTGGCAGGTGCCGGCCGAGAAGCACCGGCCCGGCCTGGTGCAGCACACCACCGGCTGGCCGCTGGACGACAAGACCGGCGGCGGCTCGTTCCTTTATCACTTCGGCGACCGATACGTGGCGATCGGCTTCGTGGTGCACCTGAACTACAAGAACCCGTTCCTGTCGCCGTTCGACGAGTTCCAGCGATTCAAGCACCATCCGGCGGTGGCCGAGCATCTGGAGGGCGGAACCCGCGTCTCCTATGGCGCGCGGGCGATCGCGTCGGGTGGGTATCAGTCGGTGCCGAAGCTGAGCTTCCCGGGCGGGGTGCTGATCGGTTGCTCGGCCGGCTTCGTCAACGTGCCGAGGATCAAGGGCAGCCACAACGCCATGAAGACCGGCATGATGGCCGCCGACGCCGCCTATGACGCCGTGGTCGCCGGGCGCGAGGGCGACCGGCTGGAGGAATACCAGACGGCCTATGAGAACAGCTGGGTCGCGCGCGAGCTGAAGATCGTTCGCAACGCAAAGCCGATCCTGTCCAGGTTCGGCACCATGCTGGGCGGCGCCGTCAGCATGGCCGACATGTGGATCAACCACCTGACCGGCGGCTGGTCGCCGATGGGCACCTGGAAGCACGGCAAGTCCGACGCGGCCTCGACCGAAGAGGCGTCCAGGCACAAGCCCATCGTCTATCCCAAGCCGGACGGGGTTCTGAGCTTCGATAAGCTGTCCAGCGTCTTCATCTCCAACACCAACCACGCCGAGGAGCAGCCGGCGCACCTGAAGCTGATCGATCCCTCGATCCCGATCCGGGTGAACCTGCCCAAGTACGGCGAGCCGGCGCGTCTGTATTGCCCGGCCGGCGTGTACGAGGTGGTCTACGAGGACGAGGCCAACAAGGCCGATCCGCGCTTCGTCATCAACGCCCAGAACTGCGTGCACTGCAAAACCTGCGACATCAAGGATCCGTCGCAGAACATCGTCTGGACCACGCCGGAGGGCGGCGGAGGCCCCAACTATCCGAACATGTGAGGCCGGCGGTGCGGCGGCCCTTGCGGCGGCCGGGCAAAACGTGAAGGGTTTCGGCCATGTCGACCCTTCGCGCCCGCCTGTTGTGTTCCGCCGTTCTGCTGTCGCTGGCCGCGACAGGCGCAATCGCTCAGGAGACGCCGTCCCCCGCGCCCGCCCGCCAGACGCCGCCGGTCGAGACCCCGCCCGCCTCCAATCCCGCATCGGGCGAGGAGCCGACGCCCGACAACACGCCGGATGCGGCCCCGATCGCCGCGCCTGAGACCTCGGGCGACGACGAAGACGAAACCCCGGCCGAGCCCGCCATCCCGGCGGAATGGGCGCCCGCCCCGACCGACGCGGCCGACCGCAGCGCCTATGGGCTCTATCTGGCGGGCAAGGCGGCGGTGGTGGGCGGCGAGGGCGAGCTGGGCGCGCGCTACCTGGCCGAAGCCCATGCGCTCGCGCCCGAACAGCCCCGCGTGCGCGAGCAGGCCTTCACCTCCGCGCTGCTGACCGGCGACCTGGCCGTGGCCGCCCGCGTCGCGCCTGGCGAAGGCTCGCCCGCCATGGTCCAGGGCGGCCGGCTGGTGCAGGTGGTGCAGACCTTCGCCG
>JAEYAO010000078.1 GCA_023456105.1 Pseudomonadota bacterium
TTGGCGACGCGGTCAACGGCCTCGCGCTTGAAAGAATCCGGAAAGTTCCGGCGTTGAACACTCATCAGACACTCCTCTCCAGCTCCGAAAAGCTAGCATGGGTGTCCACCAAACCGAGGGAGGATCAAAGAGGAGGAAACAGTCGATGCCTGGCTCGCCGAGAACACGACAGCCGGCGTCCGCTACCGTGCCGATGTCGACGCCGCGCACCCTCACACCGGCTTGCTCAATCTGATCGGCACGGGCGCGTTCCGCCACCCCGCAGCGCTCAACTGAGCCAAACGGCCAGAACATGGAGGATAGCGTCTGCATACACATCGAACAGATCGCGGCCGGGATACAGCACCGCTGCGTGCTCAGCTTCGTCCCAAGCCTGGAGATTGGGACGAGGAGGAGCCCATCACGCTTGCCGAAGCTGCGGCCGTCTTCTTCCCGAACGGTCCGCTTACAGTTTCATCTCTCCGCACCGAGATCCGAAAAGGGCGGCTGCGAGCGTCCAAGGTGGCGGGTCGGCTGTTTGTCACACCTGCAGCTGTGCGCGCCATGTTCGAGGTGCATGGATGCCTAGGCCTCAGAAGGGACCCCGTCTCTACCTCCGCAAAGAGCGGGTCGATGGCAAGACCGGCCGTAAGCTCGCGCCGATCTACTTCATCCGCGATGGACAAAAGAACCTCAGCACTGGCTGCGGCCCGGATCGCATTGGAGAAGCTGAAGCGCAGCTGACAGCCTATCTGCTGCGAAAGGCGGCTACACAGCCGCCGGTCGAGACGGACGTGGCCCAGTCACCTGCTCAGGTGCTGATCGCGGATGTCATACAGCTCTATGCGACCGAGAAGGCGCCAACGCAGGCCGATCCAACGTCAACGCGTGTGCGTCTCACCCACCTTCTCGATTGGTGGGGAGAGCGCACGCTTGCAGCCGTGCGGCGCAGTGCCTGCGGCGCCTATGTGGCGCATCGCTGTTCTCAACCGATCCGCAGCTACAAGAATCCTAAAACGGCAAAGCGGGTGAGTGCGCAGGCGGCGCGGCGTGAGCTCGAAGATCTCGCCGCCGCCATCGGCTACTGGCACCGTGAGCATCCGCTTTCTCGCGTCCCCGTTGTTACCTTGCCCGATAAGGCGTTGGGGTCTCGTGATGCACTCAGCCGATCGCAGGCTGCCGCGCTGCTGTTGGCTGCTATGGGGTTCAAGCGTGAGGGAGAGCGGTGGAAACGCGGTGCGCGTTCGACGGCTGCCAACCGGCGGCATCTGCGGCGCTTTGTGCTGCTCGGGCTGTATACGGGAACCCGCCCGGGCGTCCTGCCGAAGCTGCTGTGGGAGCCGGCCGACGATGCTGGCTGGATCGATGTAGACAAGGGCTGGATCTATCGTCGTGGGCGCGAAGAGCGTGACCACCCGACGAAACGTCGGCCGATGATCCGCATCCCTGGACGTCTCCTCCCGCATCTTCGTCGGTGGCGCGACATGGACCAGGCGATGAACATAGAGCGTGAAGCTGCAGGTCTGCTTCCCGTGGAGACAGTGCTGCACCACGGCGGTCGATCAATCGCGGGTCGCATCCGCAAGGGGTACGCGGGGCTGGTTGCTCATGCGGGGCTGAACCCTGACATCACGCCGCATTGGCATCGGCACACGGCGGCGACTTGGCTGATGGAGAAGGACGTGCCGCCACATCGAGCGGCCCAGTACTTGGGCATGACCGTGGCGACGCTGGAGAAGCATTACGGGCACAATCGGCCCGACTACCAAGCTGACGTGGGCGCTGCTATCTCCAAGGGAGGACGAAGTTGATCGTCTTCCGTGACGATCGGGATGCCGGTCACAACGACACCGCCGAACTCCAGACGTGCTCCCTATTCGTGGGTTAGGCGTGCCGGTTAAACAGCTCGCCAGGCTCCACGCCGAGCGCTTCAGCCAGCTTCACCAGGAACAGCAGGGACGGGTTCTCCTCGCCTCGTTCCAAGCCGGCAAGATAACGCATCGACATGCCGGCCTCGTGAGCGAGTGCTTCCTGGCTCAGGCTCTTTGCCTTTCGCAACCGCCTCACGTTGGCGCCGACTCGATCCTCCCATCGCATGGCTGCATGGGCGCTGAGCGTCGCATCTGGCTCTAGGAACTATCTTGCCTAACCTTCTGGCAAGGCTTGATGAGCAACATAGTGCCTACCAGAGCGGGAGAAGATGATGATCGCGAGATCGATGTTGGCGATGAGCGCAGTTGCAGCCGCGGCGGCTACTATGATGGTTGCGGCGAGCGCGACGTCGAGCAACGCGCAATCGCGAGGGACCACGTGCGCGTTTCGTGATGCTCGACTGGCTCAAGCCTGTCGGACTGATCCTGATATTCAAGCATACCTGAACGACCGCCAGAACGACCCTGTCGAGACCTACATGGACCTTCCGCCCGTGGTGCGGGGTTGGGAGCCAGGTGAAGAGGAGATGGTGCTTGGCCTGATCCGCGGTAATCAATCGTCGCGACAACGCTCCGATCAGCTCCCCCCAGTTCCGACCGTCAACAGCGTTATGCGTGGACTAGAGCGGCTTGCATCGGGCGAATACGCGCGGCAGCTTGAGGCGGAGCGTGCCCTTAAGCCCTGAGTGGACTGGACGTCCGCTCAGATCCGGGCAACGTCACGTCGGACGGTTCTAAATCGCCTGCGGGAGCCCGGCTCAACGCAGTTTTGGAGCGTCCGCCGTCTCCACCACGACAACGGTGCCACGCAGTTCTGCGGCGAGCTGAACACCAAGAATGCTTCGGCGGCTACGCTGGTTACAAGCGGCTCGAAGTCGGAGTGACGATGTGGGGCGAGGCTACGGCGCGCTTTGCGAGCGAGGGCGGAGCGATGAGGTCCATCTTCCCCATGCATTGGGATCGGACGTGCGGGAGCATGGCGGGATCGCCAGTCGGCTTCTAGAATCGCGGCCAATCGGCAGATGCTAGGGAGGACATCCATGGCCCGAAGAAGTCCAACACTCGACCGTGAACACGGTGAGTGGATCGAGGAAATCCTAAACGTCGATCCCAACATCAGCGTCGCCAAGATGGCCGAGACCTGCGGCATCAGCGAGGAAGATGTCGAGTGGATCATGCGCAAGCGAAAACTCAACCGTCAGGCCATCGCTGCTGAGAAAGTTAGCAGAAAGGCCGAGGAAGAGAAGATCGCCGCTGCCCAGGAGGAACGCATCGGCAAGCGGATCAAATGGCTGTCGATCATGACGGTGGGCGGCGTGGCCGCGTTGGTCTTGGCTTACATCGTCTATGCGGTGTGGAGCGCCAATCAGCCCTTTGACGCCGACGAATACTGCCGGCCTCATGAGAACGACCCGGCCGCTTACCTGGAGTGTCAGGCGAGCATCGTAAGGGCGGCGCAGAACCAGTGACAGCAGAAGTGCCAGGCGCATGCCTGATGTCGCGTTTCTTTCATCCCTCGGCTGGTCTGCCTATCTAACAGGCAACGGCGAGGTGCGGGTTCGATCCCGCTGGCTGCACCACTTCATTGCGGGGCCATAGTGTAATGGTAGCGCGTGCCGTTGATAAGCGCCTCGACTTCAGTCTGGAGGCCTGGAAGCCAGGTCCTGGCGATCGGGCTTTTTGCGTTTCAGCGCCTCTTCGCCTTCGCAAGGTTCGCTTCAAAGTCCAGCATTTGGAACTTCGTAGCGTCGGCAACTGGCAAGAGAAAGAAGCGTTCTTGGACGTGACTCACCGCTGCGCTTTGTTGCGACAAGAAGCCCGACCCTCTTTCCTCCAGCAACGCCACATAGTGCATCAGTTCTCGGACTGCGTCATCGTCTCGGATGTAGTTGACGACAAAGGAGACAGGGTATTTCCCACGCTGGGCCGACTTAATTAGGGCGTTCGTGAACTCGCCGACACGGTCTCTGTTTGAATACCAAGTCGGTGTCAGATGAGGCAGCCTCGGATCGTCAGCCATGATGCGGCGCGCATCTTTATCGTCGGCGTAAGCCATGCGCGCTTTGGCCTTTGCCATGCCGGACACAAAAAACCAGACGCCCACGCCCAACAGCAGCAGCAGAAAGAAGCCCATATCGTCCCCCGGTTGAGGCGGACGTAATCGGCGGTTAGCGGCGTTCGGTCAATGCTGGTCGACTTCAGCGGGTGATCGTCCGCGCCAGAGTCAGCATGGCCTGGCGCTGGTCTGGCGTCAGCTTCGCCCAAGCGACCAGCACCGCGCGAGCATCTGGGTCGCCCGCCTCGAACGTCTCACCCATGAGTTCTGACGCGGTGGTGTCCAACACCGCCGCGATCCGCGCCAGCATTGAGGCGGAGATGCGGTTCTGGCCGCGTTCGTATTTCTGCACCTGCTGAAACGTCACGCCGATCTGCTGCGCAAGTTCGGCCTGGGTAACCCTTACGGCCAAGCGCCGAGCTTTCACGCGGGTGCCCAGTTCGACATCGAAATCGTCAGCAGTCATGGCGCGACCGTTCCCGCGCGGCGCCGGCGAGGTCAAGCCGGCCGCCGCAACGGGGTCACCTTCGACGAAGATGCCAAAGCGCGATAGACAGTAAGGCCGCCGTGATCGCGACGTATTCCCACACCTGCTGGCCCCGGAGGGCTTCTAACAGCAGTGCGGCGGTCATGATCGTCAGCGCGATCGAACTGATCATCGCGACAGTTCGGGTGGCGGGCCGACGCTGCATCAGCAGGCGCCGGCTGCCGCTGCGCCGTGGCGGGCCTGGCTGACGGTGAAGCCGTCGCCATACTCCGACGAAAGTTGCTCGACCAGGCCGCTACATGAGAAGCCCTTCATCTCCAGGTAGGACGCGCCCGCGCGGGCGGCGTTCTGATCCCAGTCGACGGTCAAGCTGTCGACGGCCGCCGTGGCGTCGGCGACGCTGAAGCCTTCACCATACTCCGACGACAGTTGCTCGATCAGGCCGACGCGCGAGAAGCCTTTCATCTCCAGGTAGGAACGGGCCGACCGGACCGCGTTCCTTTGCGGACCCGTCAGCGACGACGTCTCTTCGACTGCTGGCACGGCCGACTCACTGACTGACGCGGTGTCGGTCGGCGCACTGGTCGGTGAACTCTCGGCGCCGCATCCGACCAAGGCCAGGAGGCTCGCTCCGATGATGCAGGCGCGGGGCGAGGCGATGATCTTCATGGTGGCTGTCCGTTCTTTGCTGATTTCGTTGAAAAAGGCGTCCGTTGGCAATTGGCATGACGTCGGCGCGCTGATTCACTCTGGTCATTGAGGCCGGGAGGTTCAGCGATGATGGGCGAACGGCGGGTCGATCAGTCGGCCCTATTCT
>JAEYAO010000079.1 GCA_023456105.1 Pseudomonadota bacterium
GTTGAGCGTGTAGTGTTCCGGAGGCGTCGGCTGCTGTTGCGCTAGCACCGGCGTGGCGATCATGGCGCTGCTGAGCAGCAGCGCGGCCTTGAGCGTGGTGTTCATGATCTCCCCCAAGATCAGTGGCGCGGGCTGGTCAGCACCCGAGGGCGCTATCCAGCCTTGTAAGTGTCATGTTGCTGTCTTCTGGCCCGGCAGATGAGCGTCCAAATCATGTGAAGCGCATGCCCGAGTTCGGATGCTCAGGTCTTGTCAGGCGTGATGTCGTCTGCCCGCGCGTCCGTCGAAGTCGCCTCGTCGATATCAGTCTCTGAGCCGTCGCCGATGGATCCATCGTCGAAACTCATCAAGGCAATGCTGCTGCTGGACGAGGCCGCGCTCGTGGCTCGAGACGTCCGATTATCCGACTTGCTCAAACTGTAGCTGGTAGTCTGCGCGTTGGAACCCGTGGTCCGCTTCACGGCGGTTAATCGGCCCTGAACGTCATAGGTATCGGCCTGTGACTGCTGTGCCTCCGCAGCCGTTGCCGTGAAGACGCACGTGATCAGTACCGCTGCCAAACGCTGCATGAATTCCCCCAATCCCCAGAACAGAGTTCGCCGTCCGCAAGCCGTTGTCAAGTTGCGGTTGAGTGTGATGCAACAAGCAAGAGCGCCGGCGAGCCGCTGGGCTCTTGAGGGGGTCAATCACGTGTCCCGCACCCGCAATTGGACCTCCGTGATCCGCCGCTGGCCATCGATCCGGCCGAGCTGCACGAAGACGTCGATGGTTGAGCGCACGTAGTGAAGCACATCCTCGCGTTTCAGCCGGGTTCCCCCTTGCAGCACCAGCAGAGCGATCTGCTCGACCGCACGTCCGGGACTGTCGGCGTGCACCGTGGTCATCGAGCCAGGATGTCCGGTGTTGACTGCGCGAAGGAAGGTGTAGGCCTCAGGACCGCGAAGCTCTCCCAGGATGATACGGTCGGGGCGCATGCGCAGCGAGGCGTTGAGCAAATCCTCCGCCGTCACCGCCGCCTCGCCAAGAGCGCTCCGCGCCGCCAGAAGGCCGACCGCGTTGGGGTGCCTGAAGTGAAGTTCCGGCGTGTCCTCGATCAGGATCAACCTTTCCTTCTCGGGGATTTCGCGGATCAGCGCGTTCAGGAAGGTGGTTTTGCCAGTCGAGGTGCCGCCGGAGATCAGCAGGTTGCACCGACTTCTGACCGCCATGGCGAGCAGACTGGCGTAGTCACGACCCTGCAGCATGGATCGCAACTGCTGGTCGAGCCTGGAGTCTTGCGCGGCGCCGCCGGACACCGCGTGTTCGAAGGCGCCGGCCGCCACATAGTCCTCCAGCCGCATATCGGAGGTCACATGCTTACGGATCGCCAAGGCAACATCGCGCCGCGTCGCAGGCGGGATGATGATCTGAACGCGCTCGCCGCCCGGCAGCGCCGCTGACAGGATAGGGTGTTCGCGGCTGATGCCTTGATGGTTGAGGGCCGCGATCTGGCGAGCCAGGCGGTTCAGCACCTCTCCGGTGAGGCCGGAGACCACGTGCCGCTCCAGGCCTCCGCCAAGGGTCTCAGCCCAGACCTCACCCGGCGCGTTGACATAGATGTCCGTGACGTCCTCGCGGCTCAGGATCGTCTCGAACGGAGCCAGGTAGCTCCGGAGGTAGACCTGATCCTGAGCCAGCGATCCCGTCATCGCCGCGCCCCGGAAGAGAACTGCAGGTCATGCGCCACCAAGACCGTCACGCGCGCGCCCGCGTTGACGCGCAAGGTGGGCTGGATTCGAGTGTCGCTTGTTGAGGCCCCGGTCGTTTGGCTGGAGCCAGGAAGGGCGACGATCACTGCTCCATTGCGGCTCAGACTTTGGCCAGCCAGGCTGGATCCGATGTTCAGGGTGGTTTGCAGGACGGCGCGTCCGAACCTCTCCAGGAAGTGGCTGTCCACGCGGCCTTGGATGCCGATGCGGCCCTGGGTGTCGGCGGCGGGAGAGTTGAGCGCGATCGTCACGCCGTCCGGTCGTACGAGACGCGTCCATTCCACAAGAGCGCGGTTTTGTCCCGCTGCAAGGTCCGCTTGATAGGATCCGAACAGCCTTGATCCGCGCGGGATCAGAACCCGACCGCCGCTGAAGCCGGTGATGTCGCGAGAGACCACGGCGCGCATGCCGCCCGGACGGGTCGAGTCCAGGGCGGTTTCCAGAACGGCCGGGATCAGAGTGCCCTGCGGAACGATGAATGCGCCGCGCCCGAGCTGACCGGAGCGCACCACGCCGGCGGAGATCGTGGCGGCACCCTCATCTGCGGCGCCCACGCCGGTGTCCCGCGCCCCAGCCGTATTGTCGATCACGAGAGCGGCCGAGCTTGATGTTGCGCCTTGTTGCGTTGGGATTGTTGATGGTGGTCCGAAGGTCTGCTGAGGCGTGTAGGTCGGCGGCGGAGGTTGAGGGGCGTAGGCTGGCGGCGCCTGCATGATCATCGGAGGCTGGAATACGGGTGGTCGTGGCGACGGCGTGAGCGGGGCCACGGTCGCGAGCGGCTGGCTGGCGGTTACGACCTGAGGCGCCGGAACAAGAGGGAAGGAGGGCGGAGGAGGCGGGGGCGGCACGCTGAAGTCAGGCGGTATGTACAAGGGGGTCGGCGAGGACACTGTCGCCACCGCATCCGCCTGTCTGGCCCCGGTGCTCGGCGCTGTGTTCGCGTCTCGCCTCTGGGCGTCCAGCATAAAGAACAGGGCGAAGCTCCCAAGCGCTATCGCGCCCACCGGCAGCCAGGGCGGGGTTCGCCGGCCACGCGGCGCCACCACAGGGCGGATGTCGGCCTCGAGCGTGCGATCCCTCGGATCCGTGGCTTCCGGCTTCATCGCGCGGCTCGCGTGTTGAGCCGGGTCGCGCTGGCGGATTGGTTGCCGAGCCGGAAGCGCAAGGCGCGATGAACGGCGTCGATCACATAGACACCGTTTCGCATGTGGCCGTCGACGAGGATCTCCGTCCCTGTCTCATCGATGGCGAAGACGGCCGGGATGGCCTGCTGAGGCCGCCATTCAATGAAGGTCCGTGTTCCATCATCGCTCATCTCACGCGGGCGAACAGAGCGGGGCCCGCTCAGACGGTAGCGACCAACCCCCTGATAGATGGGAGCCTGCGCGCCGGGCGCTGATGGACCGGGATAGAGGAACCGCACAGTGTAAGGCGTATCTCCAGCCTGACCAAAGGAGGCGGAGAGTTCGAAGTTGTAAACGCGTACGTCGGTTATGACGGTCAGATTGGTGACGCCGCTGGCGCGAAGCGGTTTGATGAAGAGCGCGTCGTTGCGCTTGTTCAAGGTGATCTGCCAGACGTCACCGTCGCCGATCGCGACGTTCTCGACCCGCTCTTCCGGGTGGAAGAGAATGGTGGTCTGGAAGTTGGTGGCGGCCTTCAGCTTGACCACCTGACGGTCGTCGTAGGGTATGGCCTGAAGCCGGGGATCGCCGGCTGGCGGGGCGGGCGTCTGCGCCTCCGCCGTTGTAGCGAGAAGCAGGAAGACAAGGATCAAACGGCTCATGGGGCTTCGCTCGGAACAGCGTCGAGCGGCGTGTCCTCAATCACCACCGGCGTGGCGCTTGTTTCCTCAGGCGCCTCGATGATGACGGGGGATGGCGGGGCTTCTGCGTCGCGACGGTAGGAGGTGACCTGGAAGCCCAGAGGATTGAGGAACCGATCCTCGGTGGACATCGGCTCGCCTGAGAAACGATATCGCACGACCGCCACCCACGGCAGCGCCGGCATCGGCCGTGCCCCCGCGTCCCGACGTGACGTCTCAAAGCGTACAAGCGCCGACTGCCCGTCAAGCGGTGAGACGCTCTTGATCCGCGTCTCGATGATAGTCGATCGAGGGTATGCGAAAAGCGGGCCATCCAGGTTCGATGGCTGCATGAGCGTAATGTAGTCGCTCCGAGCTTGGTCAGCGGACCAGAGGCCGACCTTGCGGTAGTCGGTCTGCAGGGTGGCGAGATCAAAGCTCTCACGAGCCATCACATACTGGGCGAGCATCGACTGCACCAACGCCTGGTCGGGCGTAACGGCGTTTGGATCCAGCGGCTTCAGCGCCTGAACGAAGCCTGTGGTGCGATCAACCAGCAGAGTGTAAGGCACGGCGGTCTTCAGCGGCATCAGCAGCATCAAAGCGGCGGCTTCCGCGAGGGCCACCGCCACAGCTGTTCCCGCCACGATCCAGGCGACGCGTCTGGATCGCCGCAGTGTCCCGATCTGGTCGGCGGCCCAACTCCCAGCTTCCTGGTAATAGGCGCTCAGCGCTTCTCGGCTCGACTTCTTCATGTGCGACGATCCCGAAGGGCTGAGCCAATGGAGGTCCTGGCCTTGGCGCGCCGGCGCGCCTGGCCGTGGTGCGGAATGGCGAACTCATCACCCCCGGGCGAAGCCTGACCTGACATTCCTACGCGCGGGTCGGCGGCAGACACGGCGTAAGACCGCGATCCGCCGGGTCGCTCCCGCCGTTCCATTGCCAGCATCGCGTCGGCCGTCGCTCGGGCTCGCGCCGAGGGCCGCTCGCTTGCCTGCATTCCTCCAGGCCCCGGCGCCATGGCTGCGCCAGTCGCAAGCGTCAAGACGGGTACACGCGGCTCAGCTTGCGCATGCGAACCGGAGCCAATCTGTCCAAGCCACCAGAATCGCGTCGCGGCTGGCACATCCACGGTGAAGGCGAGGCGTAGAAGCACCGCCAGGGCGCCGGCCAGAGCCAGCGAAAATCCCAGCGCCAGGATGAGCAGCTCGATTGGCGCGGAGGCGGCGAGCGCCTGCGACTGGCGAGCGGTGATCAGTTGCGCAAGCCAGGGCTCCAGCAACGCCAGCTCCACACCCAGGATGAGGTTGATCGTGATGGACGCCAGGAAGGCGAAGACCAGGGCGCGCGCCCAGCCCGACGCGAGGCTTCGGGCAAGATCTAACAGCAGCAGGCCCGCAAACAGCGGCGCGAGCGCGAGCAGGAGACCCGCCGTCAGTCGGACAAAGCCAAAGGCGCCAGCCACGCCCGCGACGAACACCACTCGTCCCCATCCAAAGCCTGTGTTGTCGTTGATGGGAAAACGCTGGGAAGGTCCGTAGCCAGGCGCCGATGGCAGGGCGGCCAGATCCTCGCGGCCCGTACCCAGACTGGTCAGTCGAACGATCCCGGCGTCGACGGCCTGCAGCCTCCCGATAAGACCGCCGTCTGCGCCGGGGGCGACGGACGGGCCGGCGAGAAGGCCGGCGATCTGCGCAGGTCCTCTCGTCACGACGTCATAGACCACCGTGCGATAGGCGGGCCAGCTGCCGGCTAAAGTGAGCACGATGCCGATCTTCACCATCGCCATGACCCCGTCGCGCACGGTTGGTGCGCGTCCAAGCATCATGCGGAGCCCAAACAGGGCCACGAAGAGCGTGAGGAGCGCCGTGATCAGCAGCGATACGGGCGAGGCGGGGTTCGCCAGCGCCTGATAGCCAGACGCGCCGATAGTCTGCGCCTGACAGTCGATGTGGCGCAGGAGGGAGCCCAGGAAGGCTTCACCCGTGGAAAGCGCCGGACACGTCGCCATGGTCAGGCCCGCTCCAGGAGCGGCGTCATCCAATCGGCGGGATCGTCGCCGACCGATGCACGGATCTCATCAAGCAGTCGCACGGTCTTTTCCCGCCCCGACAGCACCGTCAGGATGTCGCTTTCGCCGGACAGATCCAGTCGCGCGACCACGCTCTCGCCGCCTCGCTTGATGAGGAAGCAGCGGGAGCTGTCCGGCAGGGTGCGGACGAGGTCGAACTCATGCGGCGTGAGGCCGAAGCCCTGAACGTAGTCCTCCTGACGCGCCTTGGGGTTGATCATGAAGATCTGGGTGGCGGCCTGTTCGATGATGGCGCTGGCGATACGGCTCTCCAGCGCGTCCTGAGCGCTCTGGGTGGCGAAGCCGACGATGCCGTTGCGCTTGCGGATCGTCTTTTCCCAATCCTTGATGCGTCGCACGAAGACGTCGTCGTCCAGGGCTTTCCAGCCTTCATCGACCACGATGATGGCAGGCGTGCCGTCCAGCCGTTCTTCCACGCGGTGGAACAGGTACATCATCGCCGGCGTACGAAGCGTTGGATCATCCAACAACACGGTCATGTCGAAACCGACCGTCTGGGTTGCGACGTCGGTCAGGTCCGTCGGGTTGTCGAACAGCCAGGCGCGCTCACCGTCACCCCACCAAGGGCGAAGGCGGGACCAGAGATCACCGGCGCGTGGGCGCTGACCGCCCCGAAGCAGCTCAACCAGATGCCGCAGCCGCCGGTGCTCCACCGGTTGCTCGAAGTTGGCGCTGATGGCGTCGCGCAGCCGCTCGAGATCCTCGATATCGACCTCGCCTGCCAGCTGCGTTAGCCAGTCGACGAGGAAGGCGCGATTGACGGCCGTGTCCTCGAGCTGAAGCGGATTGAGGCCTGAGGGCTCGCCCGGTCGCAGCAGGTCGTAACGGCCGCCGATCGCACGGATGAAGAGCTCGGCGCCTCGGTCCTTGTCGAAGAAGATGATCCGCGGCGAGAGTTTGCGCGCCTGCGCCAGCAGGAAGTTCAGCACCACTGTCTTTCCGGATCCGGATGGCCCGATGATGGTGAAGTTGCCGAGGTCGCCCTGATGGAAGTTGAAGAAGTAGGGCCCGGCCGCCGTGGTCTCGAGAAGGGTGACGGCATCGCCCCAGTGCGAGCCGGTCGCCTGGCCAGTCGGAAAGTTGTGCGCGCTGGCCAGGCCGGCGAAGTTGTTGGTGGACACAAGGCCGCGCCGCGCGATGTACCGGAAGTTCGCGGGGAACTGAGCCCAGAACGCCGGCTCAAGCCCGACCTCCTCGCGTACGGCGACAACGCCCATCTCGGCAAGTGTGGCGGTCACCTCCGCGACACCTGTATCCACCGCGCCGGGCGTATCGCCCCGCACGGCGATGGTCATGTGGTGCTCGCCAAAGCCCGCATGGCCGGCGGCCACCTCGTCCTTTGCCTGCGCCAGCTCGCCACGCAGCGACAGCGCCTCATCCTCGGCGGAGCGCATGCGTCGCAAAGCCAGGTTCATCCGGCCGAGCGCCGCCTGGCGTTCCACGAAGGCGAAGGACTGGGTGATGGTCTGCTCAAACGGCAGCCGCAGCAGTTCGTCGAACATGCCCGGCGCGCTGTAGGCGGGGTAGTCCTTGATCGAGACCAGACCGATGAAGTCGCGGTTCAGGTGCCCGGCGGCGGAAAGCTCCACCGTCTCCTGTCCGAAGCTCACCCGACGGTAGGGCAGGTAAGCGCCCAGATCCTGATGGGGCAGCAGCACCGGCCGCTGCTCGCCGTTGTATAGCGAGGAGAGGAACTCAAGCGGCTCCGAGCAGAAGCCGTTGGCCGTCTCGTAAACGCCGAGCAAGCGAGGGTCGTAGTCGCCGAGCGTGGCGAGCAAGGCGTCCCGACCCGCCTCCAACTGGGCGCGCTCATAGGTCTCCGTGATCGATGAGCGATCGCCGGTCCGATCGAACCAGCCCCGAAGGCGATCCGCCAGGCCGAGTTGGCCCTGCAGCGGACGTCGAACAAGGGTCAGGTAGAGATCGTTGACGAACAGCTGCCGGGCCGCGAGCCGATGGGACCAGCGGTCGGCCAGAACCTGCGAGAAGCCGTCTGGATAGCGCGCATCAAGTGCGAAGTCGGCGCGGCGGCGAACGATGTGGTGGTACAGGGCGAAGCGGGACGTGCCCAGTGCGCGCAGCATCGCGTCTCGCAGCGTCTTGCGGTAGTTCAGCTCTCCTGTGTCCGCAGTCTCGAAGAGCAGACCGCGCAAGCGGATCACCTGAAGAAGCAGGCCGTCTCTCGTCTCGATCGTATGATCGTCAACGTGCCGAGCGTAGGGGAGGTGAACGCCCGCCGACTGTTCCCTCTCAACGGTTCGGCCGCCCTGGCTCAGGGGCGATAGGAGTTGCATCGCCAGAGACTATGATTGCGCACGCGGGGGCACTGGGCGATCCGCACCATCCAGAGATCGATGATCCGGGGCTCGCGCAGACACAGCAGGACGCCGATACCATGAACGACCAGCGCCACCGGTAAGACCCACACCGAGCGGAAGACGAGGAACAGCTCGGCCGCCAGGATCGCGTTAATGACGAAGTAGTTGTAGGTGACGCCCGCGAACATCTGCGGACGCGTCAGAGCCGTGAAAACGGGCGTCCGTTCAAGGTGATCCAAGGCGTCAGCCCGCAAAGCCGACGGTGGAGCGGATGCCGGCGACGATGCTGACGGCTCCGAAGAGGATGAAGCAGCCCAGGATCACAACAGCGCCATGGCGCCAGTTCATCCTGCCGGTCAGCATCAGCATGCCGACGCAGGCAACAGCGACCACCGCCACGACCGTGGCGACTGTGCCCAGCAAAGTGCCCTGCAGCCACTGCACCGCCGAAACGATAGGCCCTGAGCCTTGGGGATCCGACAGCGTCGGCATGGCCTGCGCCTTGGCCTGGCCCACCAGCGCTAAGGCGGCGACGAGCCCGCCATGAAGCGCGCCTGCTAGTTTACGCATAGGCTGTTCCCCCGAACTCCCGATACCCCATCTATCGCTAAGATTGTGTCGGGCGCCAAGCCTGATCCGATCGTCGTGTTCACTTGTGAAGCGAGAAGCAACAGTCACTATACGCCACCCACTAGCCCTGGAATATCCAAGGCCTGACTCGCCCTTCCTCATGGAACCGGGAAGATCGATCGTCCCTCGCCATGTCCCCAGCGTAGATAATGCTGGAGCGGGTCCACCGACCCCGTGTCCGGGTAGTTGGCGTGATAGCCGGTCGTGGAGAACTCTGGCGATGGATTGCGGCCAGCCTGCCAGCCACCCGTGTGATAGTCGGTCAGAGGATTGGCGCCTTGGGGCACGTTGTAGGTCGCGCGGTACCACGCTGTATCGAAGTACCGGTTCGGCCAGCGGTTCTCCGACGCGCCCCAGTGGGTCCAATGATGATATGGGTCCACGCCAGCCGCGAGGATGTCAGGGTAGGTCTGCAGGTAGAAGTACGGATCGAAGCCGTCCTCGGTGACTTGCCAGCTGCCAACGGCATTGCAGCAGCGGCGAGACCCTCGGTTTTCCGCATTGTCCACTACATAGGCCGTGGTATTCGCGCTGTTGGAGCCAGATGTGCGCAGGCGTCCGTGCGCATCATAGCCGTAGAGCGTCGTCTGCTGCGCGAGCGTCGGTGCGCCGTATGTGGAGACGAGGATCACCAGAACGCAGCCAAGCCTTTTCATGATCACCTCCATGGGGCTTCATCGATGTTGACCGAGCGCCTCATCTAGACGGACAGCTTCGCCGAGGGTCAGCGGTAGCCGATCTCGCTCACACGCATCTTGATCGTGGGCCGGTGGAAGGTGCGGAACTCGAGCGCGTGTCCAGCACGGCTTGGGTCCATCGTGAACGGGAGCTCGAAGGTCTGATAGGTGTACGGCGTCCGCCAGCGATTGCGCGGCAGGTTGATGGCCGCCAGCTGCTGGCCGGCCGTCGCGTCCCAAACATCCAGCACGGCGACCGGTTCGTCGGTATCGGAGCCGATGTTATGGTCAACCAGGATGTTCCAGACCGCGACGCGGTGGCCGACAGGAACATCGGTCGTGTAGGGACCATAGGTCATGTGCGCCGCGGGCTGATGGATGTCGGAGGCCCAGCCGTCCGCCTCTTGGTAGCCTGAGCCATGTGGCAGCGTCCGCGCGTCCCATGACACGATCGTCTCGCTGGCCATGCCGGGACGATAACCAATCCGATCTACCCGCATGTGGATCGTCGGCACATGATAGGTGCGGAACTCGAACGAATGACCCGCCCGGCTGGGATCGACCGTGAACGGCAGCTCGAAGGTTTGATACGACCATGGCGCCCGCCACTTATTGCGAGTCAAGTTGAGGTGCGCGAGTTGCTCACCGGTGTTCGCATCTCGCACGTCTAGCACGGCAACCGGCTCGTCGTTGTCGGAGCCGATGTTGTGGTCGACCAGGATGCTCCACACGGCGACACCCGAACCCACCGGGACGTTGGTAGAGAAGGGACCGTAGGTCATGTGCGCGGCAGGCTGGTGGATGTTGGACGCCCAGCCGTCGGCCTCGCGGAAGCCCGAGCCGTGAGGCAGGTCCTCCGCCTCCCACGATATCGTCATCTGGTTGTAGGTTTTGCGATGGCTGCGGTTGTCGGCGAAGTCGTGACTGTAGGTGGTGGTCTTTCCCGCTGATGCGGAGGAGGAGACTACTCGACCGTGAGCGTCATAGCTGTAGGTGCTCGATTGCTGTCCCTCCGCGGATGACGGCGAGGCCAGAGAACTCAACGTGGCCAGGGCCACGTAAGTCCAAAGGCTCATCTTGGCCAGATCGCTCATCGACATACTCCTTCTGAGTTGCTCAGCTTCGGATACTCAGGCATTCACACGCTGCGACAAGAGCTATCCCACATCCCTAAGGCACAAGCTTAAAGCAAAAGTAGAGCCACACTGCATGCCGGATCACCTCAGCCGGGAAGCGATGGAGCTTGAACGACCGTGGCTTCATGGAAACCGCCTCCACCACAGGCGCTTAGCCGCGCCCCAAGTGGAGACAAGGCAGCGTCAGACTGACAGCACCCAGCGGAATGATGGATTTGCCTCCGTCACAGGCGCTTAACCGCACTCCAAGTGGACCTTTTCCGCGCAGACCGACAGCACCAAACGTTCTAATCACCCCTGAAATGTCCTTTGCTCTCCTACCAGAAGTATGGCCGTATTACTCGCCATGACGACGTAGGCAGTCTATGATGCGGCTCATTGTTTGGGTTCCGGAATCCTTCTCGTCATCTGTCTCTAGGTAGAGGGAGACAGTTAGACGAGATTGCTGAACTGAGTTCTGCCCGGAAATTACGTACTGTGGGTCTCTAACAGAGAAGGAGTAAATGGTTCGATTTTTGACGTTGTACAATCTCGACTGGAAAGTGGTGGGTGGCCCGGGGGTGCAGGATAACAGTGTCTGATCTATCTGACGGTAGTCGGAGCTGTGCAAGGCTACGTTAGTGGTAATAAACGGTATAAGTACATCGCTTTCTAAGCATCCAGATAGTTGAAGGCAAGAAAGAGCTGAGACTGCGGTACGTATCAACATGAGGGATACTGCTCTCGCGCCATTCTTGCCAGCTGCCGATCAAAATTGTCGAACGCAAGCTTACCAACAAGCTGATTAAAGATGTGTGACGGTATCATAATATTGCTAGATACATAGCCGTTTCCATACGTCTGGACCCGCCAAGAGGAGCCGGTATTATAAAGGCAACGATCTGCGGTACCTTCGAATATATGCCGCCCAGGAACCGCAACGTTTGTGGCGCACAGGCCGTCGTTGTACTCTGAAACCGTAACCTCCCCAACGGGGAAGCCCAACACGCGGACTCTCACTAGGTCACGGTCGAAGACAGATCGGCTGCCTTGACCTGGTACTTGA
The DNA here is from genome assembly GCA_023456105.1 of Pseudomonadota bacterium. Lineage (GTDB taxonomy): Bacteria > Pseudomonadota > Alphaproteobacteria > Caulobacterales > Caulobacteraceae > Brevundimonas. The sequence goes on from JAEYAO010000079.1 coordinate 11,451, forward strand.
GCGGATCGTCGTAGTGCAGTTGCTTCGGCCGCCGATAAGGCGCCACTTCGGCATATCTCATTATCAGCAACGTAAGTGTGACCAGCATCACCTCCGCCCCCGCCGCCACTGTCACCTAATCCGCTGCCAGAGTTGCCGAAGCTGATAGGTACAACTGAAGGAAAGCTCAGGTCTGGGCAGCTTTGCGAGAAACTGCCTGGTTTATACGCGCCAGTCTCCTTGTTCCGGAGATGTACACCAGTGCAACCCGGCGAAACATCCGGTGCACCGTCGGCTTGAGCCAATCCGCTGGGATCAGTCCAGTTCACCGGATCGGCCCCGACGTAACCGTAGAGGTTGGCTCCGTCTCCGTACCCGATGGGATCGGTTTGCATGAACCGGCCGAGTTGGGGGGCGTAGGCGCGGGCTCGGTAGTGGTAGAGGTTGGCCTGCGGCATCCACATCTGGCCGGTGTACTGAAAGCGGCCTGCGTTGTTGACACCAGGCTGGCCGTACTCGTCGTAGGTGTTGATGCTGAGGGCGGCTCCCGAGCCGTTAGTGTATGCGATCACCGACCGCCGCTCGTCAGCCGCCATCCAACGGCGGTCGTAGGCTGACCCTTCGTAGACTAGGAGGTGTTCGTCTAGGCCAAGGCCTGGCACGAAGCGCCTCAGCAGATTGCCCGAGCCGTCGTATTCGCCGATCGCCTGCTGGCCGTCGTAGAGGAAGCGATATGTGGCCGAGCCTGATGTCTGATACAGCCGGCCCGTCGGGTCGTACGAGAGGCTGGATCCGTTGGCCCCGGTCAGTTCGTTCAGGCCGTTGTAGCTGAAGGATCCCAGCCCCGGGGCCGAGGTGATGTTGCCGCGGCCGTCATAGCCGACCGCCTGACCGCCGACGCCCGTGACCTGGTTCTTGC
>JAEYAO010000108.1 GCA_023456105.1 Pseudomonadota bacterium
CGTCGAAAAGTCGAGGACGCGGTGATCAAAGGCCTTGAGCCTGATGCGGATGCTTTGATCCATATCGGTGCTTACTTCCAATGCGGTCGGAGGACCGCGTCCCTGTGAACCATTTCAAAGACCGAAGCCTTCGGGCCTAGGCCCTCAGGTACGCAAATCCGCAAAAACGATCGGCCCACGCAGTCCCCCGCGAAGGCCGTGAAGTCCCAAGAAGCTGCAAAGAACAGGTACTTAGGTCGTCCCTGCGAACCGCGTCTGCATCCGGAGATGCACAGCCGGTCCAACAAGAGTGGCGCTTATGCCGATCGATTCCGCATTCGTCAAGCGCATCCTGCAGACGGGCGTCCCTGAGCGAGAGCTTCGGTGAAGCGTCGATCGGCAGCTGGGCGGGGCCACAAGCGAGGCCGGGGTGGCGTTAACGGCTTCGCTCTCTTGCGCACACAGTAGCGACACATATGCGCCACATCGCGTGTCAGTTCGGCAACAACGAAGCGCGTGACGGGCAAGCGGCGCAGTTTTCGTCTTCCGATCTTAGGCAATGCTGGTAGCAGCCGCCCCCCGCCCCGCCGGAATGGTCCGTGGGCGGAGAAGAAGAACGGATACCTGAGTATGAAGACCCTTTTCCTCGCCTCGGCCGCCGCCGCCGCCCTGTTCGCCGCTCCCGCCGTCGCGCAGGACGCCATCGGATCGGTGGGCGTGTCCTACGCGAACCCGTCGATCGACACCGACTTCGGCGACGCCGAAGCCGACGTCTGGACCGTGGACGGCACGGTGGCCCTGCCGATGAACGACTGGACCGTCACGCTGAACGGCTCGGTCGACTACGTCGAGGCTTTCGATGAAAGCGACACCTCCGGCGCAGCCGCCGCCCACTTCACCCGCATGTTCGCCCCCGACGTGCGCGCCGGCGCCTTTGCGGGCGTCAGCAACCTGGGCAACGAAGAGCTGTGGACCGCGGGCGTCGAAGCCCAGAAGTATCTGGCTCAGGCCACCCTGACCGGTCAGATCGCCTACACCAACGCCGACGACCTGCTGGAAGGCGTGGATGCCGACATCTGGACGGTGGGCGTCGACGCCGCCTTCTACCTGACGCCGCAGCTGCGGCTGAACGCGGGCGCCAGCTACAACAATGTCGACACCGACTTCGGCGACGGCGACGCCTGGACCTACGGCGTGGGCGGCGAGTACGAGTTCGCCAACTCGCCCTTCTCGCTGACTGCCGGCTACACCCGCGCCGACATCGAGTCGGTGGACCTGGACGTGGACAGCTGGACCATCGGCCTGCGCTACAGCTTCGGCGGCGGCATCCAGGCGCGTGACCGCGCCGGCGCTTCGCTGGGCTCGCCCGCGATGACGTCCATTCTGGCCGGCTTCTAAGCCTCACGGCCCAACAAAGGACGAAGCCCCGGCGGAGCGATCCGCCGGGGCTTTCCCATGCCGGGTGCAAAGAGAGAGGCCGAGGGTTCCACGACCCGGCCCCTCTCCGTCGCGAGCGACCCGGTCAGCGCCCGATGCTGACCGCGCCCGAACCGACCACCGAACGGGACACCGGACCGGAGGCCTCGGCCACCGACACGTCGCCGGAGCCGGCGATCGCCACCTCCAGATCCGCCGTGCGACCGCCGTAACGGACATTGCCCGAGCCGCCGACCGCCACCTCGAGCCTGGGCATGTCGCCGGCGCGGATGGTGATGTCGCCCGAGCCGCCGATGGCGGCTTCGCCCGGCCCGTCCACGCGCGCCACGGTGATGGAGCCCGACCCGCCGACCGAGGCCTCCAGCCGTCGGGTCGCCCCCGCCATGATGGAGCCCGACCCACCGACTGCAGCCTCGAGCGCGGACGAGGTTCCCGCCCGGATCGTTCCGGATCCGCCCAGCGCCAGGGACATCTTGCCCCCCGTATTGGCGACCACCCAATCGCCGCAGCCGCCATTGCCCAGATCGATGTCGCTGGCGCCGCGCCCGACCGAGCCGAACACCGCGCCGCTCGCGCCCACGTCCACCGAGCGGGGCGTGCGCAGCACGATCAGCGGGGCGTCCTCCAGCCGCACGTGGCCGATGCGGCGGACCTCGACCGTCGCGCCTTCCCCGGGCTGGCGAGCGCTCGAGGGACCGCTGGAGCAGTTGCGGAAAGCGTTGCGAAGGCCGCCGTCGATGCGCACGTCGCCGCCCCGGCGCTGGACCCGGGGCGCCGGCAGGTCGGCGCGGCCGGGCGTGATCTCCACGCCGATGTCCGATCGGTCCTCGACGATCACCACGACGCGGGCGATGGCGTCCTTGATCTCGACATCGGCGGCGAAGGCGGGCGCGGCGCAGCTCGTAGCAACGGCGGCCAAGAGTGCGAACGGGGCAGTCTTCATCGGGTCTCTTCCTCTCCAGCTATGAAGAAAAGAGTGCCCCCCGCTCGGCCTCAAGTCATTTTAACTCGAGGTCATGACATCGATTTAACCCGCGGGCTTCAGCGCGCCCGCGCCGTCGGCCGCGCCGACCTCAGGCTCAAAATCGCGCTCGAAGCTGTTCAGCCGGCTCTTCAGCACCCCGGCCTTTCGCAGAGCCACCGACGCCGCCCAGCGCGCCGCCAGTTCGGGTCGGCTCATCGCGTCGGTGAAGCGGGGCCGCCCGCCCGCCTTGCGCACGGCCGCATTGGCGAACAGGGCGCCGTTGCGGAACCGCGAGGTCCAGGTCTGGAAATCCATCGACAGGCTGACGCAGAAGCGGCCTTGGTTCTCAACACGGTGCGGCGCATAGATCGGCCAGGTCAGCGCCTGCCCCGGTTCCAGGTCCATGACCTGGGCGTCGTCTTCGAACGCCAGCGTGTAGGGCAGTTCCTCGGTCGTCTGGCGCGCCACCACCTGCTCCATCTCCCGCTCCGGCAGGTGCGCCTCGTCGCCCGGATAGACGAACACCCGCTTCTTGCCGCGCAGGTGGAACAGCACCACGCCAGCAGCATCGAAATGGTAGGGCGCGCCCGATCGCGGCGAAGACAGGATCAACTGGCCCGCATTGCGCACCGCCTTCATGCCCGGATAGGTCGCCTGGATGCGACGGAAGTCCTCCATCGCTGCATCCCACAACTCGGGCCAGCCGGTCTCCACCTGCCGCAGATTGACCCAAAGCCGACCCTGCTTGATCGCCTCCAGTAGCTCCGCCCCGGACAGCCGCCCACGCGCGCCGGTGCGCAACGAGACCTGGCCCTCCGCGTCGTAGTCGTACAGGTTGATGTCGAACAGTTCCGCCGGATAGCGGTCCAGCAGCGCGGCCAGCGCCTCATCCTCTGCGAAGCCCCGGTCGTTCAGCGTGTGCGGATGGATCTTCGCCTCAGCGATCGGTCCGGGATAGCGAGTACGACGCTGGTTCATGATGTTGCTCATCAGGCGTGCGCCACGCGGTGGGGCGTCTTTCTGCGGGCCAGGGCCTTGTTCGCGGCCGCGCGCGCCGCGACCGCCGCGCCCCGCGCCCGCGCCAGCGGGGTGGTCT
>JAEYAO010000110.1 GCA_023456105.1 Pseudomonadota bacterium
ACTACCGCCCGCAGTTCTACTTCCGCACGACCGACGTGACCGGCATCGTGCAGCTGAAGGAAGGCGTGGAGATGATCATGCCCGGCGACAACGCCGAGCTGAACGTCGAACTGATCACCCCGATCGCGATGGAAGAAAAGCTGCGCTTCGCCATCCGCGAAGGCGGCCGCACCGTCGGCGCCGGCGTGGTCTCCAAGATCATCGCCTGATCGCGATCGGTCTTTAAGCTAAACATCACCCCCGCCGGAGCCATTCGGCGGGGGTTTTGCGTTGCAGGGATGTCGGAGGACCGATGGTGATCAGGTGGAGCAGGGTCGTGGCGTCGCTGCTGGCGGCGGCGGCGACCGGAGCGGTGAGCGGCGCCGCCTGGGCGAGCGATGAGACGGCGGTTCAGCCGGTTTGGGCGCCTCCCCCCGCCTGTCCGATCTCGGCGGACCATGTGATCGCCAACGGCGGCCTGCAGCGGAGCCGCGCCGCCATCGCGGACCGGCGCCTCGTGATCCTGGCCGTCGGCTCCTCCTCCATCGAAGGGGTGGGCGCCAGCCGTCCCGACCTGGGCTTTGTTCCCCGCCTCGAGGCGGCGCTGAAGCGTCGCCTGCCCGAGGTCGGGGTGGTGGTCTACAACCGCGGCGTCGGCGGCGAGACGGCGGAGGATACGGTCAAGCGCCTTCCCCGTGAACTGGAACTGACCCAGCCGGATCTGGTGCTGTGGCAACTCGGCACCAATGATGTGCTGCGTGACCGTGATCCGGGCGCCTTTCTGCGGGACCTGCTGTGGGGCGACTACCTGCTGGCGCGCGCCGGGGTGGACACCCTGCTGATCGATCCGCAACGTCTGCCTGACGACGCTCGTAACCCCGCCTTTGCGGGCCGCAACCCCGCTCTGGAGCAGACCGCCTCGGTGATCGAGGCGCAGGCGGCGCTGGCGAATCGCGCGGTGCTGCGCCGGTTCGCCGCCATGAGGGACTGGAGCGGCCTGGCGGGCGGCGGCGTGGGACCCGACGAACTGCACCTGAACGACGAAGGCTACGCCTGCTGGGCCGAGATCACGGCGGAGGGACTGGCGCGCGCCATTCTGGACGCCTCGAATCCCTGATCAGCCTCGTCTTTGCATTCTCCCGCCGTATGGGCCAAAGCTGAACCATACAGGGGGTACATCAGCTTGAGGGCGGAGATGCTTCGAACGCGGCCGTTGGTCGGCTACGGCTTTGCGCTTGGAGTCTGGCTGGCCGCCTTTGTGCTGCGTGCAGCCCTGGCCGACTGGTTTCCTCCGGGCTTTCCCTATCTGACCTTCTTTCCCGCCGTGGTGGTGGCCGCCTATTTCGCGGGGCTGTGGCCGTCGGTCCTGACGGCGGTGCTGTCGGGCCTCAGCGCCTGGTGGTTCTGGATCGGCGCGCCGGGTTTCGACTGGAGCGCGGCCACAGCCGTCGCGCTCCTGTTCTTCGCCTTCGTGGTCGCGGTCGACATCTTCTTCATCGTCGGCATGACCTCGGCCCGCGGCAAGCTGGAGGCGGAGGCCGCCCGCAGCGCCGCCCTGGCCCAGAGCCGCGACCTGCTCTACCGCGAGGTCCAGCACCGGGTGTCGAACAACATCCAGGTGGTCAGTTCCCTATTGAGGCTGGAAGCCGGCATGGCGAAGGACGGCGATGCGCGCCGCATCCTGACGGAGGCCGCCAGCCGCACGGCCCTGATCGCCAAGGTGCAGCGCAGCCTCTCCGACGCCGAAGGCCGGGCCACGCGATTCGAAACGGTGGCTCGCGATCTTTGCGCCGACGCCCTGGCCGCCGCTGCACGAGAGGATGTCGCCCTGGCGCTGGACGGAGGCGATCTGACGCTGACGGCGGAGGAGGCGACCCCGATCATGCTGATCCTGCTGGAATGCGTGAACAACGCGCTGGAGCATGGAGTGGCCGAGCGCGAAGGCCGGATCGAGATCGGGTTCGGCGAGTGGGACGGACGGCGTCGGCTGACCGTTCGCGATGACGGGCGGGGCCTCCCCGCCGGATTTCGACCCATCACGACCTGCAAGCCTGGGCCTGCGCATCGTCCACGGGCTGGCCGGTCAGCTTGGCGGCCGTTTCGACATGGAAGAGGCGAAACCCGGCGTGCGCTGCGTCCTGTCCTATCCGACGCCGGGGGACGCGCTCGGCTGATCTTCGCTTAAGGCGCGAGAGCGCTTGCAAGCAACCGAACGGCGCCGCTTACGTTCGCTTCTGAACGTTAAGCTTTCGGTAACCAGACATGCGGCGCGCGCTCCACATCGGCCTGTTCATCGGCACCCTGATCGGCATGTCCGCCTGCGCGTCGGCGAGCGATCGGACGGGCGGCGCGAGCGATGGATACGGCTCCATCGATCTGGGCCGAGGCGCCTGATACGAAATCGTGGCGCAAGCGCGCGTGATCCCATAAGATAGTCGCTGCGGACGCCGGCTGTCGCGCCGCGTCGGTTTCAAAACCCCTAGATGTTACTCATCGCCATTGTCGTCGTTCTGCTCCTCGTGGTGCTCAACGGCCTGTTCGCCATGACCGAGTTGGCGGTCGTGTCTTCCCGCAAGTCCAGGTTGCAGAGCCGGGCGGAACGGGGCGACAGGGGGGCGCGGGCGGCCCTGAAGCTGGCGGAGGAACCGACCCACTTCCTGTCGGCCGTCCAGGTCGGCATCACCCTTATCGGCATTCTGGCGGGCGCCTACGGGCAGGCGGCGATCGCGGGCGAACTGGACCGGATTCTGGAAACCAGCTTTCCGGCGCTGTCGGCCTATACGGAGGTGTTCTCCACCGCCCTGGTGGTCATCTGCATCACCTATGTGTCGCTGATCGTCGGCGAACTGGTGCCCAAGCGTCTCGCGCTGATCTTTCCCGAATCGATCGCGGCCAAGATGGCGGCGCCGATCTCGACCCTGGCGATCGTGCTCAAGCCCTTTGTGCTGCTTCTGACCGCCTCGACCTCGGGCATCCTCAAGGTGCTGGGCGTCAAGGATCGCGATGGCTCGGACGTGACCCAGGAAGAGGTCGAGACCATGATCGCCGAGGGCACGTCGGCCGGTCTGATCGAGCCGGAAGAGCAGGAGATGATCGAGGAGATCCTGCGTCTCGGCGACCGCCCGGTGCGTGTCGCCATGACGCCGCGCACGGATGTGTATTGGGTGGCGCTGGACGATCAGCCCGAGACGCTGCGCGAGGAGATTCGCCTGTGTCCCTATTCGCGCATCGTGGTGGCCAGGGACGGCGATCTCGACCACCCGGTGGGCGTGGTGCACAAGAAGGACCTTCTGGACGCCCTGCTGACCACCGGAGAACTGACGGTCGAGGCGCATATCGCCACCCCGGCCTTCATTCCTCAGTCCACCTCGGTGCTGAAGGCGCTGGAGATCCTGAAGGGGTCCTTCGTCCACATGGCCTTCATCGTCGATGAGTACGGCGCGTTCGAAGGGGTGGTCACCGCGACCGACATCCTGGAGATGATCGCGGGCGACTTCAACGAAGGCCACGACGAGGAGCACGCCCATGTCACCCAGCGCCAGGACGGCAGCTGGCTGGTGGACGGCCGCACCGATCTGGACGAACTGTGCGACCGTCTGGGCGAGGACTTCGGCGAGAACGAAAGCTTCCACACTGTGGCCGGCCTGATCCTGCACCAGCTGTCGCGGGTGCCGGACGAGGGCGAGGTGCTTCAGGTGGGTCGGTTCGAGGTCGAGGTGATCGACATGGACGACCGCCGCATCGACAAGCTGATCTTCCGCGAGGTGGTCAGGGCCGCGGACGAAAAGGACGCGGTGGCGGCCCACGTCGAGAGCTGACGATTGCGATCCTCATCCGGGTGATGATCCTCGTCAGCGCCCGTCCGCCCGGAGAACTCCATGCGCCTGTTGCAGCAGCCTTGGCCCCTGAAGCTGATCTGGCTGGTCCTGCTGGCCGAGACCTGCGCCGCCCTGCTGAACGGAGAGTGGATCGTAGGTGCGGTCGCTCTGACCACCTTCGGCCTGACCCTTCTGCCCCTCTACGTCGGGCGGGTCTCGGGCGTGCACATCCCCTCGGGTTTCCTTGTCGCGATCGCGGTCTTTCTCATGGCCACCCTGTTCCTGGGGGAGGTGAGGGACTTCTACGAGCGCTTCTGGTGGTGGGACGTCGTGCTGCACGCCGGGTCGGCCGTGGCGTTCGGCCTTGTGGGCGTCGTGCTGATGCTGATCCTGGTGCGGGGCGAGCGGCTGAAGGCGGCGCCGATCACCGTGGCCTTTTTCGCCTTCTGCTTTGCGGTGACCGTGGGGGTGTTCTGGGAGATCATCGAGTTCACGGCGGATCAGACGCTGGGCACCAACACCCAGCGTTCCGGGCTGGTGGACACCATGTGGGACCTGATCGTGAACTGCCTGGGCGGGCTGGTCGGCGCGGGCGCCGGCTGGGTCTATCTGAAAGGCGAGCAGGGCTGGGTGCTGACGGGCGCCCTGCGCGAGTTCGTGCATCGCAACGGGCGTATGTTCCGCCCGCGCTGACGCATCGCGCTTGAAAAGCGAAGCGGGGTGGGGCATACGCGCCCCTCTGGCGAGAACGGCTTCGCGGCCGCCTCTTGTCTAGGAGTTTAGCTCAGCTGGTAGAGCACCGGTCTCCAAAACCGGGGGTCGTGGGTTCGAGTCCCCCAACTCCTGCCATTCCCCCTGTCGCCGCCGGATGGGACTTCCCATCTGCGGCGACAGGATCAATTGTTTTGATGAGCAGCTGATGGCCAAGGCCAAAACTCCCGGCAGGCGTCCCCAGGTGGGCGCGGGGCCCCAGACGGTTCCGGCGGCCCAGACCATCGCCGTGGACGCGCCTGCGCCCAAGAAGAAGACCTCGCCCGGTCAGTTCTTCAGCCAGGTCCGCGCCGAGGGCCGCAAGATCACCTGGCCGAGCCGCAAGGAGACCTGGATCACCTCGGTGATGGTCTTCATCATGGTGCTGATCGCCTCGATCTTCTTCTGGATCGTCGACACCGGCCTGGGCTTCGCCTTCCGCTACATCATCGCTCTCGGATCCTGAGAAAGACGCGCCCATGACCGATGCAGCGCCCGCCGCCAATCCGCGCCACAAGTGGTACATCATCAACGCCTATTCGAACTTCGAAAAGAAGGTCGCAGAGCAGTTGCGCGAACAGGCCAAGCAGCGTGGGCTTGAGGACAAGTTCTCCGAGATCCTGGTGCCCACCGAGGACGTCGTCGAGATCCGCCGCGGCCGCAAGGTGAACTCCGAGCGCAAATTCTTCCCCGGCTATGTGCTGGTGAAGATGGAGATGACGGACGAGGCCTACCACCTGGTCAAGGACACGCCCAAGGTCACGGGCTTCCTGGGCGCCGCGGGCGGCACCAAGCCGCTGCCGGTGTCCGAGCGCGAGGTTCAGAACATCATCGGCGCGGTGGAAGAGGGCGTGGAGCGTCCCAAGCCCACCATCCGCTTCGACATCGGCGAAAAGGTCAAGGTCACCGACGGACCCTTCGCCAGCTTCGACGGCTCGGTCGAAAGCGTGGACGAGGACAACGCGCGCCTGCGCGTCGCCGTCTCCATCTTCGGCCGCGCCACCCCGGTCGACTTGGAATACGGCCAGGTGGAGAAGGTCGCGGGCTGAGGCTCACACTTTCGGAGATTTGAAGCCGCATCCGGAAACGGGCGCGGCTTTGTCTTGCTCGAGCGATTCCTCCTTCGCGACCGGAGGAGAGTTGACGTAGCTCCTCTTCTCCTCCCTGTTCGCGAAGCGAATGGGGAGGTGGATCGGCGGCGTAGCCGTCGAGACGGAGGGGTATGCCGGCAAACGCCGAGAGCTACGAACGCGCCCGCACTATGCGGAAGGCGCTGACGCCACCTGAAGCGCGACTTTGGGTGGCGTTGAAGGGTCGGCAACTCGGAGTTCGCTTTCGTCGTCAGCATCCGATCGGACCCTACATCCTGGACTTCTATTGCCCGCAGGCGAAGGTGGCGGTCGAGGTGGACGGTCTCATGCACAGCGGCGCCGAACGCGCCGCGCATGACGCGCGACGAACAATCTGGCTGGCGCAACAAGGTGTTCGCGTCATCAGGATCGAAGCCATAGCCGTCAGGGACGACCTGCCGGCCGTGATCGACTTCCTTCAGGCCGAACTGACCGGGCGTTAGACAGACCCCTCCGTCTCGTCGGCTGTGCCGCCGATCCACCTCCCCATCGCTGCGCGACAGGGAGGAGAAGATTTCTCCTCCCCATCGAGATGGGGGGTGGCGAGAGGCTCAGCCTCGACATGGGGGTTTCCTTTTCCACACCCTTCCGCTATAGGCGCGCCTCCCGCGCAGGCGGGACAAATCCGTGGGAGGCAGCCATGCCGGACCACGGCTCACCGGCCTGATCCCCGATCAGGTCATCCATAGGAGAGTTCAATGGCCAAGAAGATTCTCGGCTACATCAAGCTGCAGGTGCCGGCTGGTTCGGCCACGCCTTCGCCGCCGATCGGCCCTGCGCTGGGTCAGCGCGGCGTCAATATCATGGGCTTCTGCAAGGAGTTCAACGCGCGCACGGAAAAGGAAGCCAAGGGCACCCCGCTTCCGACCGTGATCACCGTCTACCAGGACAAGTCGTTCACCTTCATCACCAAGACGCCGCCGGCGACCTGGTACCTGAAGCAGGCCACCGGCCTGAAGTCGGGCTCCAAGCTGGTCGGCCGTGAGGTCGCCGGCAAGATCACGCAGACGCAGCTGCGCGAGATCGCCGAAAAGAAGATGAAGGATCTCAACGCCAACGACATCGACGCCGCGGCGAAGATCATCGAAGGCTCGGCCCGCGCGATGGGCCTGGAAGTGGTGGAGGGCTAAGCTCATGGCCAAGCAAACCAAGCGCCTCAAGGCCCGCACCGGCGACACCCAGGCGATCATGCCGTTCGCCGACGCCATCAAGGCTGTCAAGGACAACGCCACCGCCAAGTTCGACGAGTCGATCGAGATCGCCGTCAACCTGGGCGTCGATCCACGTCACGCCGACCAGCAGGTCCGCGGCGTGGTGAACCTGCCCTCGGGCACCGGCCGCGACGTCCGCGTCGCCGTCTTCGCCAAGGACGCCCGCGCCGATGAAGCGCGCGCGGCCGGGGCCGAGCACGTCGGCGCCGAGGACCTGTACGAGCGCATCGCCGGCGGCTTCATGGAGTTCGACCGCGTGATCGCCTCGCCGGACATGATGGCCCTGGTCGGCCGTCTGGGTAAGGTGCTGGGCCCGCGCGGCCTGATGCCGAACCCCAAGGTCGGCACCGTGACCCCGAACGTCGCCCAGGCCGTCAAGGACGCCAAGGGCGGCGCGGTCGAGTTCCGCGTCGAAAAGGCGGGCATCGCCCACGCCGGCGTCGGCAAGGCCTCCTTCACCCAGGAAGCCCTGGAAGCCAACGTCAAGGCGTTCGTGGACGCTCTGAACCGCGCCAAGCCGTCGGGCGCCAAGGGCACCTATGTGAAGCGCATCAGCCTGTCCTCGACGATGGGCCCGGGCTTCAAGATCGACCCGGCCTCGCTCGGCGCCTGAACTGCGGCAAACATGTTGAGTTGAGAACGGCGGGGAGCGATCCCCGCCGTTTTTTCTTGCGCGTCCGCGCCCCTTCAATCCACCATGAGCCGCCGTTTTGGGGGAGCGTGTTGATGAAGCCGATGATCGCCGGGCTGTGCGCGGCGCTGAGCCTTTGGGCCGCGCCGGCCGCACAGGCGCAGCAGCCGCAGGACGAGGACGCCATCAAGCTGGCCCTGGCGACCAAGATCATCGCGCGAGTTCAGACCCAGCAGATGACGGACGCGCTTGGGGCGGTGGTCGAGGCCAGCCTGCCTGCGGTTGTGGAAGGGCTGTCCGAAGCGCAATCGGCTGAGATCAGGACCCTTATGGTGGACTCCTTCTCTGCGCTGATGCCGCGGATGTTCGACGCCATGGCGCCGGTGTACGCCGACGTCTTCACCATCGAAGAACTGCGCGGTCTGAACGCCTTCTACGAAAGCGATCTCGGACGCGCCCTGCTGGAAAAGACCTTTGTCGCGCTGCCCCGCATCAATGCAGCGTCCGAGGCCGTCGTCATGGAGGCGATGCCGGGCATCATGACGAGGGTGGGCGATCGTCTCTGCGTGCACCTGAAGTGCACGCCCGACCAGCGTCGGGAGATGAAGGCGGGGATGGCGGCCGCCCTGCCGTCCCTCTGAGGTCGCGTCGGCGCCGATCCCGTCCGTGTTCCAGCTGAGCCGTTTATTATTCGCGTGACCGAACGCCGCGCCGGGCTGTGCGTTGAGGCCAGACGATGAACGGGGGCGACATGTTCGGATTCTTGAAGGCGAAGACACCTGGCCATCCGCTGGACGGCGGCGATCCGTGGAAGGGCAGGCTGGCGTTCGCCGCGATCGTGCTGGTGGTCGCCTTCTACGCCATGCAGCTGATCATCAATCTGCAGACCTTGTGGCTGCTGGTCTTCGGCGCAGTGGTGGTGGCGGTGATCCTGCGCGCCCTGGCCGATCCCATCCAGCGCTGGACGCGCATCAAGGACGCGCTGGCGGTGTTCGCCTCGCTGTTGATCGTGGTTCTGCTGATCGCGGGCGTGCTGTTCCTGTTCGGGACGCAGATCGCGCAGCAGGTCGCCTCGCTGTCCGCCGTCCTGCCGCAGGGCTGGGATCAGGTCCAGGCTTACATCCAGGCCCAGCCGTATGGCGCGCAGTTGCTGGAGCAGATCCAGCATCTCGGCGACCGCGCGGGCCAGGCGCTGCAGGTGGCGCAGAGATTCGCCATGGGCTTCGCGTCCGGTGTCACCACCCTGGTTTTGGTCGTGGTGGCCGGCGTGTTTCTGGCGATCGAGCCGGCCAAGTCGCGCGAGGGCATGCTGTCGATCTTCCCCCTGGATCGCAGGCCCCGTCTTCGCCAGGTGTTGAACACCTGCGGCATGGCGCTGAAGGGCTGGCTGAAGGCGCAGCTGTTCTCGATGGTGCTGGTGGGCACGCTGACGGGCGTGGGGCTGGCCGTCATCGGCGTACCGTCGGCGCTGGCGCTGGGCCTCCTGACGGGCCTGGCGCAGTTCGTGCCGATCGTCGGGCCGATCGTCTCCACCGTGCCGGCCGTGCTGGTCGCCACGACGCAAGGGCTGGACACCGTGCTGCTGACGCTGGGCCTCTACGTCGTGGTCTCCCAGCTGGAGAGCAACTTCATCACCCCCATGGTGCAGAAGAACGTCGCCAACCTGCCGGTCGTGCTGGGCATTTTCGCGGTGGTGGGCATCGGCACGCTGTTCGGGCCGCTGGGCGTCCTGTTCGCCACGCCGCTGGCGCTGGTACTGCACACCCTGGTGACCATGCTGTACCGCCAGGACGTGCTGGGTGATCCAGACGCCAAGGCGCCGGGCGAAGAGGGGCGGAAGTCCAAGAAGGAATGATCCGTGAACGGATATCTTGACCCCGCCGCTCGAATGCCGTCTTCGAGCCCCTGAAAGCGAGTACCGCGTTGAAGGGCCCAGGCGTGTGACCAAGAGCAAGCGTTCAGGACGCTCGGAAACGCGCCAGGTGGCGGCCCTGCCTTGGCGCAAGACCGGGGAGGGGCTGCAGGTCCTGATGATCACCTCGCGCGAGACGCGGCGCTGGGTCATCCCCAAGGGCGGCCGCATGATCGGCAAGACCGACTTCGAGGCGGCCGCGCAGGAGGCTCTGGAAGAGGCGGGCGTCCGGGGCGAGATGCATCCGGAGACGATCGGCGCCTTTCGCTACGCCAAGCGTCTTCGCAACGGCGCAGAGCGGCGGTGCGTCGTCGCCGTCTATCCGCTGGAGGTTCTGATCCAGCTGGGCGCCTGGCCCGAGGACGGCGAACGCCAGCGGCGGTGGATGCCCCTCGCCGAGGCCGCCGACGCGGTGCATGAGCCTGATCTGGCTGACCTGATCCGCCGCTTCGAACCGCCCGCCGTCTTGTCGGACGCCGGCGAGGGGTAGGGCGGATCGCCCGCCCCATCGACCTCAGTTGCCCGAGGCGCTCTTGTCCGGGCCGATCTCGGTCATGGCCGACTGCAGGTAGTTCTGCTCGCCGAGCTGGCGGATCAGCAGGTGCTGGGTCTCCAGGAAGTCGATGTGCTCCTCGGTGTCCGACAGGATGTGCACCAGGATTTCGCGGCTGACGAAATCGCGCGCCTCCTCGGACTGGACGATGGCCGGCAGCAGGGTCTCGCGGCTGCCCAGCTCCAGCTGCAGGTCCGCGCCCAGGCACTCAATGGCGTTCTCGCCGATGTGCAGCTTGTGCAGGTCCTGCAGGTTGGGCAGGCCGTCCAGGAACAGCACGCGCTTGATCAGCATGTCGGCGTGCTTCATCTCGCCGATCGATTCGTCGTAGATGACCTGACCCAGGTGCTTCAGGCCCCAGCTTTCGAACATCCGGGCGTGCAGAAAGTACTGGTTGACCGCCGTCAGCTCGTTGGTCAGCACCGCGTTGAGGGTGCGGATGATCGCGGGATCGCCCTTCATGGCCATGGTCCTTTTGTCCTGATCGCGCATCCGCGCCGTCGCAGGCTTCGTAGCACGGCAAACCGGGCTGTGTTCATCTGCGAATACTTATCAGTGCATTGATAACGCAAACGATTGTCGCTCGCGCGGCCGGCTATCTACTCGGCTGCGAGCGCGAAGCTTTCGCGGCTGGCCTGGATCATCTGGCGCATCTCGCACACGCACTTGGCGCACTGGGCCTGGCACCCGTGAGAGGCGAAGATGTCGCGGGGACGCTCGGCGCCCTCTTCAATGGACTGGGCCACATCGCGTCGACGAAGGCCGTTGCAGTTGCAGACGTACACGAGGCGAACACTCACGCAGGCGACTGATAATGGTTCGCTATAGCAGCCATAGAGGCGATTGCAAATCGTTCGCGGCGGCAGATCGCCGTTGACGTCGGTGGCTCGGCGTCGCAGGTCGGAACCATGGCCCGCCAATCTCCCGCCTCCGCTCGTCCGCCTTGCCGGCTTTATCTCATCACGCCGCCGCAGATCCCTGATCTGGACGCCTTCGCCGGACAGCTCGAGGCCGCGCTCGACGCCGGCGACGTGGCGGCGCTTCAGGTCCGCATCAAGCCGGCCGACGAAGCCGCCGTCCGCGACGCCGTGCAGCGGCTCCTGCCCATCGCCCGCGCCAGGGATGTCGCGGTGCTGCTGAACGACCGTCCGGACCTGGCGCGGGCTCTGGGGTGTGACGGCGTCCACATCGGGCAGGAGGATGCGCCGCTCGCCGAGGCGCGCCGCATTCTGGGGCCGGACGCCATGATCGGCGTCACCTGCCACGCCGACCGCGACCTGGCCTGGGACGCGGCCGAGGGCGGCGCGGACTACGTCGCCTTCGGCGCCTTCCATCCAACCGCCACCAAGGCGACGACCCATCGGCCGGAGCTGGATCTGCTGACGACCTGGCAGGAGACGGTGGAGGTCCCTTGCGTCGCCATCGGCGGGATCACCGTCGACAACGCGGCCGCCCTGGCGCGCGCGGGCGCCGACTTCGTCGCCGTTTCGGCGGGCGTGTGGTCATACCCCGAAGGCCCCGCTGCGGCGGTGTCGCGTTTCACGGCGGTTCTGGCCGGGGCCTCAGAGGAAATTTAACAAAGATAGGGTCTGTGGAGAACGTAGCCGCTTACCCAAGGCCCTCGCCATGACCCCGAGCACCGCGCTCGACCTCGCTGCTTCGAAAGCCCCGCGCACGCGCGAGACGCGCGTCGAGCGAACCCGGGCCGGTGGGCTGGGTTGGACGCTGGCGCCCATCGTCGCCGGGGTGGGGGTGGTCGTTCTGATCGGCCTGGCCCTGTCGCTCGCGCGGTCCGAGGGAACGGTGGCGGCCTTGTGGGGGGCGAGCGGTCTGGCGACGGCGGTGTGGCTTCGCCAGGGCGGCGGGGGACGCTCTCTGGACGCCGCCTTTTTCGCGGCCATGGCGACGGCGCTCCTGGTCGGCGAACTGCTCGCGGGCAATCCGCCGGCGCTTTCCGTCTTCTTCACCATCGTCAACCTGATCGAGATCGTCGGCGCAGTGGCGATGGCGCGGCGGTTCGCGCCGGCCCTGTCGATGAACACCCTGGAAGACGCCGCGCGCTTGCTGGTCAGCACCGCCGTGCTGCCGCCGCTCGCCGCCGGCCTGGTGGCCTCCCTGGGCCTGGGCCTCTTCACCGGCGCGCCGATATTGCCGAACCTTCAGACCTGGTGGCTGGGCCACGCCATGGGCATGGCGGTGATCTGCTCCACGGCTGTCGCCGCAACGCCGGTCAGTCTGCGCGTGCTCGCCAGACCGCAGCGGGCGCTGGAGGCGGCGGGTTTGCTGGTCGGCCTGGTCGCGCTTTGCCTGTTCGCCTTCACCGGCGGCTTGCCGCTCGGATTTCTGCTGCTGCCGGCGCTGGTTCTTATCGCGCTGCGCTTTCGGGTTCTCGGCGTGGCGGCCGCCATCTGCATCATCGCCCTGATCGCGGTGGGCGCTTCGCTGATCGGACATGGTCCCTACCGCGCGGCCGGCGACCTGTCGCAGCAGGTGATGACGGCGCAGCTGCTTGTGGTGGTCGGCTACATGCCCTTCACCCTTCTGGCCAGCCTGATCGAGGAGCGGGCGGAGCTGGTCGCCGCCGCCCGACGGGCGCAGCGCCAGGCCGAGATCGCCTCGGCCGCCAAGTCGCGCCTGCTGGCCAATGTGGCGCACGAGATCAAGAGTCCGGTCGCGGGCGTGATCGGCATCGGCGAACTGTGGTCCAAGGGACAGCTGGGCCTTGTCACGCCTCAGCAGGTGGAAATGGCCGACATGCTGGTCCGCACCGCGCGGGAGGTCGAACATCTGGCGCACGATCTGCTGGACGTGGCGCGGGCCGAGGCGGGAGCTGTCCGCGTCGATCTGCGTCCGACCGACATGTTCGGCGTCATGCAGGACGTGCGCCGCGCCCTGATCCTGCGGCCCGAGGCGCAGGACGTCGCCGTGGAGGTGCAGGGCGAGCCGTCCACAGCGGTGGCTCTGGCCGATTCCCAGCGGATGGCGCAGGTGCTGACCAACCTCGGCGTCAATGCGATGAAGTACGGCCGTTCTGGCGGACGCGTCGTCCTGCGCGCCGTCCGCGAGGACGCTGCGGTGCGCATCGAGGTGATCGACTTCGGACCGGGCCTCAGTTCAGAAAAGCAGGCGCAGCTGTTTGAGCCCTTCAACAGACTGGGCCTGGAGCGGTCGACGATCGAGGGGCACGGCATCGGTCTGGCCCTGGCGCGCCGGCTGGTGGAGCTGCAGAGCGGCCAGATCGGCGTGGTGTCGGAGCCCGGCGAGGGCGCGACCTTCTGGGTCACCCTGCCGGGCGCCTAGGCGATGCGCTGGGGCTTGTTCTCGACACAAGGGCGGGACAATCTTCCGCGATGATGTTGATCGCTCTCCTCTCCGCCCTCGCCGTCGCGGCGCCGTCCGGCCAGACCGCGCCGCGCCCGTCCAGCGACCTCACCCGCAGCCTGAACGGCGGACCGGCCGCTCAGTCCGCTGCGCCCGCTCCGACCCCTCCGGCTGCGGCGCCTGCGCCTGCGCCCGAGACGACGCCCGCGCCGCGTGCGCCGGAGGTCGCGCCGCTGAGCGCCGCCGCCATCGGCGCCCTGCCGTTCCGGGCCACCGTGCCGGCGGGCTTTCAGATGATCCAGCGTCCGTCAGGCCCGGACGCCAAGGTCTACGCCATCCAGCGGGGCGGCCAGACCTTTGTCACCGTCTACGCCGGCCCGGCGTCGCAGTTTCCGATCTACGACGGCCAGGTGGTCCAGGCGGGCGGGCGCTCTTCGGTCGTGCTGACCGAGAACAGTCAGCGTATCGCGGTCGAACACCTGTTCCAGCGTCCGTCCGCGCCCAAGGAGATCCACGTCTGGATCGCCAGCCTTGAGGGCGCCGATCGCGCCCAGGCCGAGGCTATCGGTCAGAGCGTCGAGGCGCGCTGAGCGGCGTCAGCCTTCGGACCACACCGCCAGTTCGCTCCCGGCCGGGTCGCGGAAGTGAAAGCGCCGCCCGCCGGGAAAGGCGTAGATCGGCCGCACGATGACGCCGCCGGCCGCCTCGACCCTGGCCTGCATGGCCTCGAGGTCCTGGGCGTAGAGAACGGGCAGGGGCTGCGGCGTCGCTTCGCCCGCATCGGCGTCGAAGCCGCCGTCCAGACCCTGCTCGAACGCCGCATAGGTCGGGCCGTAGTCCGTGAAGGTCCAGCCGAACGTCTCGCCGTAGAAGGCCTTGGTCTGGGGCAGGGCGCCGCCCGGCAGTTCCAGATAGTCCAGCTTGCCGTCTTCACGCATCGGTGACGCCCTTCAAGTCGATGTGGTGAACGCCGAGGCTTGCACGATCCGCGACTCTGCGCAAACCTGCGACCTGTTCTCAATCGCAGGTGCATCCATGATCGTGATGACCACTGGGCTGGCGAGTTTGGTGGCGTTGATGCGCGGCGCGGAGCTCTCTCGGCGCTCCCCCACCGCGCCGCAGCCGTCGAGGCCGCAGCCGAGACTGCGAACTCCGGCCTAGCCGCCCACCTGCGCGCGGTGCCGCAGCCGTGCGTCGGCGAGGACACAGGCGGCCATGGCCTCCACCACCGGCACGCCGCGCAGAGCGACGCAGGGGTCGTGGCGTCCCTTGGTGCGCAGGTCCGTCTCCTGGCCGTCGCGCGTCACCGTGCGGCGGTGCGTCAGGATCGAGGAGGTCGGCTTGAACGCCACGCGCGCGGTCAGGGGCTGGCCCGTCGAAATGCCGCCCAGCACGCCGCCGGCGTGGTTCGACAGAAAGACCGATCGACCCTGCGCATCCAGCCGCATCTCGTCGGCATTGTCCTCGCCGGAAAGCGTCGCGGCGCCGAAACCGGCGCCGATCTCCACGCCCTTCACCGCATTGATCGACATCAGGGCCGCGGCCAATTCCGCGTCCAGCTTGCCGTACAGCGGCGCGCCCCATCCGGCGGGCAGTCCTGTGACCTCCAGCGCCACCACCGCCCCGATGGACGAGCCGGCCTTGCGCACCGCATCCAGATAGACTTCCCAGTCGCCCACGACCTCGGTCGATGCGGCGAACAGCGGATTGGAAAGGGCGGCGTCGAAGTCGATGCGGTCCTCCGCGATCCGGTGCGGACCCAACTGCACCACGCCCGCGCGGATCCGCACGTCCTTGCCGATCACCTTCCGCGCCACGGCTCCGGCCGCGACCCGGCTGGCCGTTTCGCGCGCGGACGACCGCCCGCCGCCGCGATAATCCCGCACCCCGTATTTGGCCTGATAGGCGTAGTCGGCGTGGCCGGGGCGAAAGGCGCGCGCGATCTCGCCGTAATCTTTGGAGCGCTGGTCCTCGTTCGGGATCAGGATGGATATGGGCGTGCCGGTGGTCACCGGCCCCGCGCCGTCGTCGAACACGCCCGACAGGATCTGCGCGGTGTCGCTCTCGTTCCGCTGGGTGACGAAGCGGCTGCCGCCGGGCTTTCGCCGGTCCAGCCACGGCTGGATGTCGGCCGTCGTCAGATGAATTCCGGGAGGCGTCCCGTCGATCACGCAGCCGATGGCCGGCCCATGGCTTTCGCCCCAGGTCGTGACGCGAAACAGATGGCCGAAGGTGTTGTGCGACATGGCTGAGGCTTAGGCGGCGAGCCGCTCGGGCGTCCAGAACTTCGTGAACCTGAGCAGGCGATCCTCGGCGGGAGAGGGGGCGTCGGACGCAGGCGTCAGCGTCACGAACAGCCGCCCCTGCGGCCGCGCGCCGCGCGCGGGCAGGCCAAGGCCGGGCAGGCACAGCCGCGCAGGCGCGCTCAGGCCCGGCGTCACCCAGGCGGATCGGAGCCCGGCGTGCGTCTTGATCTCGATGCGCCCGCCGTCCTCCAGCATCCTCGGCGGCGTCGGCCAGGCCATGAACAGGTCGTCGCCCATGGCCGACAGGCCGTCCGCCGGCCGGATCAGCACCGCCACCAGATGGTCCGCGCCGCGGTCGCGCAGCCTCAGCCGGTCTCCGGTGCGCACGCCCGCCGGCGCCTGTATCGCCAGCCGCCTGTCGCCCACCCGCGTCGGGATCCGCGCGCCGTTCAGGGCCTGAAGCGGCGTCAGCACCAGAATCGGCGGGGCCTCGGGCAGGGGGCGCCGGACGGCTACGCCTGGCTGGACCTGCGGCGTCTGCAGCAGTCGATAGGCCTCGATCACCTGGCGGAAGCGTTCGGCGTCGCCGCCGGCCTGGTCCGGGCGGGCGGCCTTGACGGCTTGGCGGAACGCCGCCTTCAGCGCCTCGCCGTCGGCGCCCTCCAGCAGGCCCAGCAGGGCCAGGGCGGCGGTCCGTTGGGCGGGGTCGATCCGGGCGGGGGAGGCGGACATGCGTCAATGCTTGGCCGAACAGAGTCAAAGGCCGGTTAACCGTGACCGAGTCGGTCATTCCCAGCCCTGATCCCAGCCGCTAGAAACAGGCTCATGACCGCGCCCGCCATCCCTCCCAGCCCCTCGGCCGAAGACTACGCCCGCGACTACGCCGCCGCCCTGGCCGCCAACAGCGATGAGGCGGCGTTCGAGCGCGACGAGCCCTTCGGCCTGTTCGTCGACTGGCTGGCCGAAGCGCGGGCGCACGAGATCAACGACTCCAACGCCATGACCCTGGCGACCGTGGACGCCGACGGCCTGCCCGACGCCCGCATCGTGCTGCTGAAGGACGTGGATGCGCGCGGCTTCACCTTCTACTCGAACCGCGAGAGCGCCAAGGGCGTCGAGTTGGACGCCAGTCCTTCCGCCGCGCTGGTGTTTCACTGGAAGAGCCTGCGTCGCCAGGTTCGCGTGCGCGGTCCGGTCGAGTCGGTGAGCCCGGAGGAGGCCGACGCCTATTTCGCCAGCCGCGCGCGCGAAAGCCGCATCGGCGCCTGGGCCTCGGACCAGTCGCGCCCGCTCTCGGATCGTCAGGCCCTGATCGACGCCGTGGCGGAACAGACCGCCCGCTTCGAGGGGGAGGACGTGCCGCGCCCCGATCGCTGGAACGGCTGGCGCGTCCGCCCCTCGGCTATCGAGTTCTGGCGCGACCGTCCGTTCCGCCTGCACGACCGCCTGCGCTTCGTGCGCGCCGGCGAGGCGTGGCGACGCGAGCGCCTCTGGCCTTAAGCCAAAAGGGGCTTCAGCAGCGGGTGGGCCAGCACCGGTGCGGCCAGCCGCACCACGGCTTGCGGGTCTTCCAGCCGGACGGCGGCGGTGGCGTCGGCCACGATGAAGTCGGCGTGGGTGCGCGACGGCTCGGTCAGCCGCTCATGCCCTGGCCGCACCGTCAGCAGATACTGGTGGATCACCGAGTCGGCCGTGCGTCCCCGCTCGCTCTGGTCCCGCAGCAGCCGGCGGATGAAGCGGATGTCGGCCGGCGTGTCCACGAACACCCGAATGTCGAACAGAGCGGTCAGCGCCGGGGTGCACAGGACGTGCGTCCCCTCCACGACCACCACATCGGCCGCCGCCACCGCCTCGCCGCCGGGCTCCCGCCCGTGATGAATGAACGAATAGATCGGCGCCTCCACGCCTCGTCCCGCCTTCAGCTCGGACAGGTGTTCTGTCAGCAGTTCGTGATCGCGCGCCGCCACGTCGTCGAAATCGAAGGTGTCGGGGTCGAAATCGGGCAGGGACGCAGCGTTCCGGTAATAGGAATCCTCGCGCATCAGCACCGCCGCACCCGGCGGCAAGGCTGCGACCAGCGCCTCCGCCAGCGTGCTCTTGCCCGAGCCTGAGCCCCCAGTGATCGCGATCAGAATGGCCATGGCGCGCCTTTAGCCCCTGCGCCGTGCCCGCGCCACCAGGGACCGTGCGTCGTACGTGCTGCGATTGCTAAACGCCGATAAGTCGGGATAGCGTCGCCGCCAAGCATCGCGGTCAAGGTCGATGCACTCACGATTGGGACGGAAAGAGCGATGCTGGGATTGATGCAGGACTGGCCGCTGACGGTCGACAAGATCATTGATCACGCCCGCAACTGGCACGGCCAGCGCGAGGTCGTGACCCGCTCGGTCGAGGGGCCGATCGTCCGCACCACCTACGCCGCCATCCACGAACGCGCCAAGCGCCTGTCGAACGCCCTGAAGGCGTGGGGGATCGAACCTGGCGACCGCGTCGCCACCCTGGCCTGGAACACCGCCAGCCACATGGAGACCTGGTACGGCATCATGGGCATGGGCGCGGTGTGCCACACCCTGAACCCGCGCCTGTTCCCCGAGCAGCTGGGCTGGATCATCAATCACGCCCAGGACCGGATCATCTTCACCGACCTGACCTTTCTGCCGCTGTTGGAGGCGGTGCTGCCGCACTGTCCGACAGTCGAGCGCGTGGTGGTCCTGACCGACGCGGCGCACCTGCCGCAGACCCGGATCCCGACCGTCCACGACTACGAAAGCGTGCTGGCCGAGCAGTCGGCCGACTGCGCCTGGGGCGGCTTCGACGAGAACACCGCCTGCGGCCTCTGCTACACCTCCGGCACGACCGGGAACCCCAAGGGCGTGCTGTACTCGCACCGCTCCAACTTCCTGCACACCTTCATGGCCATGACGGCCACGGTGATGGGGGCGACGCCCAGCGAGGTGATCCTGCCGGTGGTGCCCATGTTCCACGCCAACGCCTGGGGCATCGCCTTCGCCGGCCCGGCCTCCGGGACCAAGCTGGTCATGCCGGGCGCACGCATGGACGGGGCTGCGCTCTACGAGTTGATCGAGGGTGAGGGCGTCACCTTCTCCGCCGCCGTGCCCACGGTGTGGCAGGGCCTGTTCGCGCACATGAAGGCCAACGACCTGCGCTTCTCGACGCTGAAGCGGGTGCTGATCGGCGGCTCGGCCTGTCCCGAAAGCCTGATCCGCGGCTTCCAGCAGGACTTCGGCGTCGAGGTCACCCACGCCTGGGGCATGACCGAGACCTCGCCGATCGGCACCATCGGCCATCTGCCTCCCGAGATCAAAGCTCTGCCCTACGACGAGCAGATGAAGTGGCGCACTAAGCAGGGCGTGCCGCCGCTCGGCGTCGAACTGGCGCTCAAGGACGAAGCCGGGCAACCCGTCACCCACGACGGCGAGACCTTTGGCCGGCTGATGGTGCGGGGGCCGATCGTCGCCGCCGGCTACTTCAAGTCCGACGCCGCGATCCTGGACGATCAAGGCTTCTTCGACACCGGCGACATCGCCACCGTCGATCGGCAGGGCTTCATGCAGATCACCGACCGCGCCAAGGACGTGATCAAGTCGGGCGGCGAATGGATATCCTCCATCGAAATCGAGAACATCGCGGTCGGCCACCCAAAGGTCGAGCTGGCCGCCGTGATCGGCGCACCGCATCCGAAATGGGACGAACGCCCCGTGCTGATCGTCAAGCTCAAGCCGGGCGAGACGCTGGACAAGGCCGAGCACCTCGACCACCTGCGCGGCAGGATCGCCAAGTGGTGGATGCCCGACGATGTGGTGCAGGCCGACGACATCCCCCTGGGCGCCACTGGCAAGATCGACAAGAAGCTGTTGCGCGAGCGGATGAAGGACTACCGTCTGCCCGAATCCGCCTGACGGCGTCCAAAGCAGGGGAGGGCCGATGCCCGCGACCACGCCGTCCGACACGTCCGCACGCAAGCGGCTCATCGCCCGCCTGACGCCGGCTCTGGTCGCGCTTTCAGTGGCCGCGCCTCTGCTGGTCCTGGTTGCGGTGCTGCTGGTCCGGCTGGGCATGGTCGAACTTGCGGTCGGCTATGACCTTCTGACCTGGCGCGTCGCCCGGGTCCTGGCCTGGGTCGGGGTGGCGGCCGGGCTGATCGCGGCTGTGGCGGCTCTCGCCTCGCGCACGCGGGTTCTGCCCGCCGCGACCGCCCTCTGCATCGCGGGCGCGACCGTGGGCGCCTTCGGCTTTCAGGCCAGCCGCTTCGCCGGCGACTGGCCGCTGGACGTCTCCACGAACACCGATGAGACGCCCGGCTTCTCCGCCCTGGCCGCCTTCCACGGGGCCGGTGCCGCACCCGCCGACGCCGCCTCCTGCTCCACCGCCGCCGCCATCCCCAGCCAACTGGCGGCCCAGACCGTGGGCGGAGCCCTGGTCGACGCCGGGTTTCCCGTGGTGCGCGCCTCGGCCTTTCAGGTGGAGGGCGTGCATGAGGCGGCCTGGTTCGGGCGCGCCTTTGACGCCGTGATCCGGATTCGTCCGGGCCGCACCGACGTTCGCGTGGCGGCGCGCGGCGAGCGCCCCGACGGCGGCGCGACCTGCCGCCTCGCCGCCAAGATCGCCGCCAACCTGCGCCCCTGACGCTCAGGTCAGCCGGAACCGCGCCTCCAGCGAGGGCAGAGGATCGGCCGCGACCCGCCCTTCGCGGCACAGCTTGATCAGGTGCGCCAGCACCGACAGCGCCGCCGCCGGCCACAGTCTCTTGTCGATCCCGACATAGAGACGCGGCAGCATCTGCTCGACCGTCTCGTCGCCGGCCTCCAGCCGCTTCAGCACCTGGGACTCGCGCCGCACCCGGTGCTCGCGATAGGCCTGGAGGAACGGCTCAGGCTCGGTGATCGGCGCGCCATGCGTCGGGTACAGCGTCGAGAAGCTCCGCGCGATCACCGTATCCAGGCTTTGCATGTAATCCGCCATGTTCCCGTCCGGCGGCGCCACCACCGTGGTCGCCCAACCCATCACATGGTCGCCGCAGAACAGGGCGTTCTCCTCCCTCAGCACGAACGCCATGTGATTGGACGCATGCCCGGGCGTCGCCATCGCCTCGA
>JAEYAO010000040.1 GCA_023456105.1 Pseudomonadota bacterium
CGATGACCTTTGGTTCGCCTTTCATTCCATGAACTCCCGAATTTGTCGCGTAGAGAACGTACACGATCCATGAACTGGATGACGTTTTCGTCCATTTGTTTGTGACGAAGATGATACTCTTCAGTCACCCTTATGATCGTTTCTACGACGTTTGGGAAGCAGCCGCAGCAGCGGCCGCGCTTAGACATGGCATTATAGACGGTGCCAGGAACGATAAGCTGCCAGCAGTCCTGATCGAGAAGTTCGATCACAACTGCTTCGATATCTTTATCGGTAATGACGTTACAGCTGCAAACTAGCATGAGATGGATACTCCCATGCCGTTCTGGCAGTAAAAACCTGACGCGGAATGCGAAAACTGGAGGAAGTTTACCTGATTGCCCGGTACTTCTACTTCAAGATGGCCGCTGGAAACGCGCAGCGTTATTTTACTGGTGGCGCGAGGCCAAGATGAACCGGACAATGGTTCCTCCAATTGCAAGGGTTAAAGGCCCGAACATTAAAGGTCTATTTCGACGGTCTGTTAAACTCGCCAAACTAGGTCAGGTTATGGCTGGCGAGCGGGGTGTCTGTCAAATTCTATGTTTTTGAAATGTTCTAAAAAACAATAACTTAGAATCATTCTAAATATGAGTTAACTACCCATGTTTAAACGCTAATTGTCTGTTAAAATGCCCTATCGGCAACAGCGTTGAAGCGATGCCGATAGAGGCTGTGCCATTTCGCCGCACCTTGTGGAAAAGGTGCTCGAGACAGTGGCTTACGCGCCTTCGACGGCGCTGAAGCCTTCGAACTGTGGTGGTCCAAGATAAAGAGGCTTGTTGGTTCCGGCATTGCGGTGCGCATCGCGGAACTGTTCGGACTTGGTCCAGAAGGTGAAATCGTCACGGCTGCGCCAGACCGTATGGGAAGCATACAGCGTATAGCCTTCCTCTTCATTGGTCGCGCCGCGCAGCAGGTGGAACGTTTCGAAGCCCGGAAGCTCGGAAAGTGTGGAATCGCGATTTTTCCAGACGGCTTCGAAATCGGTTTCACTACCGACGCGTACCTTGAAGCGATTCATGGCTATGAACATGGCTCATCCTTTTCCATTGGGTTTGGACTGGCTTTCGATCGACTATAACGGGTTTTCTGGTCGGCATGGCCAGAAACCTGAACTCGAATTTCCGGCGCGTGCGGTGGTAGGGCCGCACGCGCCGCGTCACATCTCGGGATCAGAAGGCCGCAGCCGCGGTCAGAGGTTGGCCAGCCTTCAAAGATGCGACGGTTAGATCATGTCCCGGGCACCTTGGGATGGTCGTGCCCGGGCACTTGCCTCGGATCAGAACTGGAACTGTGTCGCGACGAGGAACGTACGACCCTGACCGGAGCCGGACGTGCTCAGGAACGGCGTGTAGCTCTTGTCGAACAGGTTGTTCACCTTCAGCGTCAGGTCCACGTTGTCGGTGAACTTGTAATTGGCGAACACGTCCACGAGGCCATAGCTGTCCGACTTAGTGACGCCGGTGAATCCGACGGTATCGCCGTCCGAAACATAGGAATAGCGTCCGCCAACCGTCAGCTTGCGTTCGAGGAAACGCGCACCGCCGCTAACCGAGAACACGTCATCCGGCATATACTGACCAGCGCCGAGGCCTGCCGTTTGGGCCGGAAGGTCTGATTTCGAGTGGGTATAGGTGATGCCACCGAAGGCCATACCGGCGTCATACATCGCTTCCAGTTCAAATCCGCGCACCTGCGAGGTGCCTTCGACATTCACGAACTGGGATTTGCGATAGACGGGATTGAATGCCGATATGATGTAATCCTCGACATCCATGTCGTAATAATCGGCTTTCAGGCGGAATGTGTCTCCGGCGAGGAAGAGGTCATCCTTCTTGACGTTCACACCGATTTCCCAGCCCTTCTGGGTTTCAGGCGAAAGGGCAGGATTCGGCAGGAAGCTGACGCTTGTTGAACCGGGATGGGTGCCACCCAGCATGGTTTCCTGCAACGTCGGTGCGCGCATGGTCTGGGAATAGGTTACATAAGGCTGTAACCAGTCGGTGGCATTGACCGCCAGTGTGATTTTCGGATCGAGGCGCTGCTTGGAAATATCGACGTCGTAGAGGCCGCCGTCACCGAAATTGGCAAGGCCGGTATCGGCGCTGCCAGATGTATTGAAGAAGTCATAACGCAGGCCGCCAATCAGGTCTACGATGCCATAGCTGAAGGTGGCTTCGGTAAACACCGCGCCATTGCTGCTACGACCGTCAGCCGGATTGACGCCGGTATTGTCGCCGGAAACATTGTCGCGGAAATATTCGACGCCGTAGTTCCACTTGACGCCGACTTCACCGAGATTGAAGCGCGATGTGTTCGAAATGTCGAAACCATAGCCCTTGTCCGTGATGCTACGACCTGTTGAAGCGCCGGGACGGCCGGTGGACAGGCTGTTATAATAGGTCATGTCGAGGCGGTTGTAATAAGCGTTGACATGCAGGTCGATCAGGTCGTTATCCGACGGATTGTAGCTATAATTGGCTGTGAACGTCTTGTTCTTGACGTTTTGGTCGTAGGAATTAGCGCCAAAGTCGTTGTTGTAGAAAACACCGCCAAGCGACAGCTTGTGATCTTCGCCGAAACCAAATTCGGTCTTGACGAGACCAGAGGTCAGTTCCTGTCCTGTATCCGGCTGCTCGACGCCATCGCCATTCTTGTAATTGTTGGAATCGCGGCGGCTGATGGCAGCGGCAACGCCCATCGAATTGACGCGCGCACCGGCGGCCAGCATTTCAGAGAAGCCGACGCCGTTGCTGCCCCATGAGGCACGCCCGAGGACACCATATTGCTGGCCCTGACGGACGATGTCATCCACGCCGAGCGTGCGGAAGTTGACGCTGCCCGCCAGCGCGCCGCCACCCGTGCCGGTCACTGCGCCGCGCGAAATATCGATGTCGGCGAGGAGGTTCGGATCGACATAGGTGAAGCCCTGCGCCTCATGGCCGGTGAAGCGGAAGTTCTGACGAACGCCATCGACCATCATGTTGACGCGTCCGGAACCTTCAAAGCCGCGAATATTGACGGCAACACCCGGCTGGGAGCCGTTCATGCGGGTGAAGACGCCCGGCTTGTCGCGCAGCACATCGTCTAGTTTCACATCGCCGTTGCGGCGCAGTTCTTCGCTGGAAACAGTGCTGATGGCGGCGGGCGTATTGTAGGTCGCATCA
This sequence comes from Pseudomonadota bacterium, assembly GCA_023456105.1. Lineage (GTDB taxonomy): Bacteria > Pseudomonadota > Alphaproteobacteria > Caulobacterales > Caulobacteraceae > Brevundimonas. Next base: position 3,210 of record JAEYAO010000040.1, read on the forward strand.
CCCTTGGCGCCATCGCCCCGGATGGTGATCGTCTTCAGCTTGACGTCGCTTTCGCTCTCGGCTGCTTTCTGCTCCTGCGCGAGTGACTGCGAGGCCATCGCGACAAGAATGACGGCGAGCCCGCTGCTCGCCAGGAATGAACGCTTGTGTACCCCACCAGTCGCCCGCATTGCTGTATTTCCTCTGCGCAAGTGTGCTCCCACCGACCTGAGTCCCGGCAGGAAAGCCTAAGAATTCAATTGTTTAGAATGCTTCCAATATGAAAGCCGCTTGGCTGGCTGGCGAAGACGAATTCTTCGTGGCTTGCGCTGGAAGGGCGAGATTTAAACTTGACTCGAATAATCCAGTAATGCAGTGATTAGTAAACATGACTAACGATGTCAACAAATCAATTTCGTCACCAACAGGCGGATATCGTTTTGTGAAAAACGTGGCTTCCGAGCGAAGCTTGCAAGTCAAAGGCAGGCAGGAAAATGAACAGGCGTATTCATATAGACATGCAAGTGCGTTTGCCC
>JAEYAO010000056.1 GCA_023456105.1 Pseudomonadota bacterium
GGCCGGCGCCGACCCCTCGTCCGACGCCGCCTCGTCCGACGCCTTCGCCGCCGCAGAAGGCGCAGCCGACGCCGCCGCGACCCACGCCTGCGCCCGCGCGGCCCAATCCGGCTCCGGCCCGCCCTGCGCCGCAGCGCACCGAACCCAGCCTCGACCTAGACGCTCTCGCCGGTCGCCCGAACCCCGGCGCCAGCCGCGGTCGTCCTGCGGCGGGGCAGCAGGGCGCGGGCCAGGCCAGCCAGGCGACGGGCCCGCAGATCACGGCCATCTTCAACCAGGTCTATCCGAACTGGATTCTGCCCTGCGACATCCCGGGAGCCGACCAGCTGCGCATCCAGGTCGAGCTGACCCTGTCGGCGGACGGACGGATCACGCGCGGGCCGTCGCTGATCAACGCCCAGTCCAGCTCGGTCTATCGCGCGGCGGCGGACGGTGCGCTGCGGGCGCTGCGCCAGACCGCGCCGTTTGACGTGCCGCAGGGCTTTCCCGGCGGCGTCTATCGCCCGACCTTCAACACCGAGCGCGCCTGCCGGAACAGGTAAGCGACCTTGGCGGTTCGAGGAGGCATGAACGCCTCGACCGCCTTGTCCGAAGATCGCCACGGGCCCCTCATCGACCTGGCGCGGCAGGCGGCGACGGCGCTGGAGCTGTTCGGGGTCGGCGTGCTGCTGCTGGCGGTGGGGCTGGCCACCGCGCTTTACCTGGTCAACGGGTTCAAGGGCGGGGGATGGGCGAGGGCCTATGACGGCTACCGCGCCAACCTGGGGCGGGGCATCCTGCTGGGGCTGGAGCTGCTGGTCGGCGCCGACATCATCGCCACCGTCACCTCGCCGCTGACGGTGGAGAGCGTCGGGCTGCTGGCCGGCGTGGTGCTGATCCGGACCTTTCTCAGCTTTTCGCTGGAGACCGAGATCGAGGGCCGCTGGCCCTGGCGGCGCGATGCGGCGCTGCGCGAGCACCCGCAAAAGGCCGAAGCGGCTGACGAAAACGCGAACCGCCAGGCCCGAAAGTCGCCCCAATCCCCATGAAGCTGGCGGTTGCGCCGTCGCCCGGCGATAAGGGCGCGACCCTGCACGACCCACGGAGCCCCCTATGCGTCTGAACCTTCTTCTGGCCTCGGTCGCGGCCATGGCGATGGCCTCGCCGCTGATGGCGCAGAACCCGCAGCCGGCGGCGCCCCAACAATCGGGCCAGCCGGTGGAGGTCGAGATCGATCAGGGCGTGCTGCGCCCGCTGCAGATCGCCGTGGTGCCGTTCAGCGGCCAGAACGGCGCCGACATCTCGGGCGTGGTCAGCGGCAACCTGAAGCGGTCGGGATTCTTCGAGCCGCTGAACCCCTCCAGCTTCATCGAGACCGGCCTGACGCTCGCCAACGCCCCCAACTTTCCACAGTGGACGCAGATCGGGGCGCAGGCGGTGCTGTATGGCGCGGTGACGCCGCGCCCGGACGGCCGCAACGACGTGGGTTTCCGCCTCTACGATCCCTACCGTCAGTGCCAGATCGTCAGCTACCAGTTCACCGCCACCCCGGAACAGTGGCGCCGCATCGCGCACAAGATCTCCGACCTGATCTATCAGCGCATGACGGGCGAGGCCGGCTTCTTCGACACGCGAGTGGTGTTCGTGTCCGAAAGCGGCACGCAGCTGAACCGCATGAGCCGCCTCGCGATCGTGGACCAGGACGGCTACAATCCCGTCTATCTGACGCAGGGCGACGAGGTGATCATGTCGCCGCGCTTTTCGACCTCTCAGCCGGACGAGATCACCTATGTGGCGCTGGTCAAGGACTACAGCCGCATCTATCTGCTGAACCTGACCACCGGGCGGCGCGAGTCGCTGGGCGAGTTCGACGGCCAGGTGCTGGCGCCGCGCTTCTCCAACGACGGGTCCAAGGTGGCCTTCTCCATCATCCGGCGCGGCAACACTGACGTCTATGTGATGGACCTGCGCAGCCGCCAGCTGTCGCGCCTGACCACCGACCCCGGCATCGACACCTCGCCGTCATTTAGCCCGGACGGGTCGCAGATCGTCTTCACCTCCGACCGGGGCGGATCGGCGCGGCTGTATGTGATGCGCTCGGACGGTTCGGGCCAGCGGCCGATCAGCCGGGGCGGCGGCATCTACACCGCCCCGGCCTGGAGCCCGCGCGGCGACCTGATCGCCTTCACCAAACAGGGCGGAGGACGGTTCTCGACCGGCGTGATGGACCCGTCCGGCGGCAACGAGCGCATCCTGTCGTCCTCCTATTTCGAGGAGGGCCCCAGCTGGGCGCCCAACGGCCGCTACGTCATGTTCGCGCGCCAGACGCCGGGCGGCGACACCCGGCTGTGGACGGTGGACCTGTCCGGCCGCGTGGTGGCCCAGGCCGGCTACAATGGGCGAGGCTCGGACCCGGCCTGGTCGCCGCTGCTGGACGAAAGCGCCAGCGCCGGCTTGGGCGGCGCGGACGCCTGCCCGGCCTGATCAATCACTCCTGCGTTAGGGCTATGGCGCGCGCCGCCGGGCTCACGCAGACTGCCACGCCAAAGCTTGAGGCCGCCGTCCTCATACAGAAACCGACAGGAGACGACCCCTTCATGATGTCCGCCGCTTCCAAGTCCCGCCTCGGCCGCCTGGCCCTGATCGGCGTGGCCGTCGCCGCCATGGCCGCCTGCAACCGCCGTCCGCCCGCGCAAGGCGCGACGCCCGACGCCGGCGCGGTGCCGTCCGGTCCCGCGACCAACCCGGCCTATCCGACCGCGCCGACCG
>JAEYAO010000094.1 GCA_023456105.1 Pseudomonadota bacterium
CGTCATGGTCGCGGTCCAGCGCTCCATCACGGCCATCGGGCCGTCATTGTTGCGTGATGCCCGGTTCGCCCGCGCCAGCTCGGCCATGCCCTTCAGTGGCCACAGGAAGGGGTTGAGATCCGACACCGCCCAGCGCTGCGCCCGTTGCGGGTGCATGGCCCGTCCCATGGCCGCACCGGTGGGTGTCACGGTCGCCGCCATGACGGGATGGATGACGGTCTCGTAGGCCGTCACGAGTGACTCGGACGTTGCCTCGACCGCCCTGAACGGCGTTTCATCCCTGCGGCCGTGCTTTTGCAGGCTCTGAAGGTCCTCCACCCGGCGCTCCGTCAGCATCACGTCGTAGCGCGCGCTCCCATTTACTTTTGTCTCCTCGATCTGCATGCCGTAGAGCCCGGGCGGCAGGTGCTCGATGTATGCGATCAGGTCGGTGATCTGCGTGTGCTCGCGCTTGGCCACGGCACCTGAGACGAAGATGCCGAGATGGCCGACGCTCTCGTGCATCAGGCCGACGATCACCTGTCCATTCGCCTTGAGTGCTTCGGTGGTCGGATAGAGGTCCGCGACCCAGTTGAAAGCCTGCTGCGGCGGCGTGATGTTGTCGCCGAGCGACGCGAACAGGATGATCGGCGACTTGATCGCCCGCAGGTCGAACGCACGCCCCTCGGACCATTCGGCATCGCCGTCTGCCAGGTTGTTGCCGACGAACAGGTTCTCGACAATCCATTTGATCTCCTGCCGGTCCATCAGGAAGAAGCCGCCCCACCAGCGCTCGAATTCCAGGAAGCGCTCGGGCTCGGTGTCGATCTTCGAGAAGAGCGTGTAGTACTTGTCGAAGTAGGTGTTGGCTGGGTTGAGATACTCGAAGTTCTCGACGAGGTGAGCGCCGTCGAACGTGCCTGCGCCGAGATCGCTGGCGAGGAGCGCGGGCCAGGTGCCGCCGAGCATGCCGCCGGCGTAGCGCATCGGATTTTCGCCGTCGTTTCCGGCCCAGTACGACATGGGCGCGCCGTTGATGACGATGGGACCGACGAGGTCCGGTTCGAGGGCGCCGACCAGCATGGAGGCCCAGCCGCCCTGGCAGTTGCCGAGCACGACCGGCTTGCGAGTCTTCGGATGGCGCTCGCCAACGATACGAAGGAATTCCGCCTCGGCGCGGGACACGTCCGCCAGCGTCTGCCCGGGCATCGGCTCGGGGAAGAAGATGACGACGTAGACTGGGTGACCTGCCTTCAGCGCCACACCCACTTGGGAGTCTTGCTTGAAACCGCCGATGCCGGGCCCGGGGCCGGCGCGCGGGTCGATGATGACGAAGGGCCGACGCTCCGGATCCGTCTCGACGCCGTCGGGCGGTGTGATTTGGACAAGAGCGTAGTTCGCGGGCCGCTCGAAGGTTCGCGCATCCGCGACCACCTCCCAGTCGAAGGCCAGAAGCGGCGGCTTGCCGGCCTTCTCGTGTTCGAGCCAGTTGTTGCCGCGCTGGCGCAAGGTGTCCCAGAACAGGATCGAGCGCTGGGCGAAGTCGAGCCAATAGGCGCCGGCATCGCGCCAGAAGTCCAGCGGCGACATCGAAGGGAAGGATGTGCCCCTCAACGGCTCTCCCGCGGCCTTCGCCGCGTCGAGGTAGCGTTGCACCGCCTGAGCGCACCGCTCCTGGTAGACCCGCGCGACTTTGACTTGCGCGGTGCGGAACTCGCCCAGGCGGGCCTGTGCCCTGTCCTGGCGGGTCGTGTTCGTCCGTTCGGTCCATTGCATGTCTGCCACCCGGCGCTAATGCGGCTATCGCTTGGTTTCGCCCCACCGGAGGAAGAAGCCGACGTCGCCGGGAAGGCCGCCTGGCCAGTCGATGATCATGGCATTCAGCTTGAAGCCCGCATCTCGGAGCTGGTCCCGCCACAACTCATAGGCCTGACGCGGACGTCCGGTGAGCGTCTCGGGCCAGGCCGGATCGGCATTGTTGATCGCCCGGCCGTGGTCGGTGCAGATGGCATTGGGAAAGCGCATGACCATCAGTTCGGTCTGGCCGCGTTCGGCAGCCGCGCGCAGCTTCGCCTTCAGCGGCTGGAGGATGTCCCGCAGCGCCTCAGGGGTCAGGTTGAGCGGCTCGGACATCCGCTTGATCAGGTCCTGGCGTGCCTTCTCGGCACGGTCCATGCCCTCGATCGACTTGGAGGCCTTCGCCATCTGCATCTCGGTCATGTAGTTGCGGAGGTCAGACGCCGACATGAACGTCTCGTCCCCGAGCTCCTGCTGGGTGCCGTTTCCATCCGCGTTGGTCTTCAGGGTTTCCATGACATCAATCTCCGTGATCAGGATGCGGGTCTGGCCTGCGTCGTGCCGAGCACGCGACGTGTCTGCCGGGCGATCACGAGTTCCTCGTTGGTGGGGATGATCCACGCGGCGGGTCCGGATCCGGTGGAAATCCGCGGCCCGCCCGTCTGATTGGCGACTTCGTCGAGCGCGAGTCCGGCCCAGTTCAGGCCTGCAATCACCTCAGCGCGGGTGGCCACGTCGTTCTCGCCGATGCCGGCCGTGAAGACGAGCGCGTCGAGCCCGCCAAGCGCCGCCACGAGTGATCCGATCTCGCGCGTGATGCGATAAACAAACAGATCAATGGCGCGCCGAGCATCCGCATTGGTCGCGGCGTTGGCCCGCAGCACGCGCATGTCGTTCGACAGGCCCGACACCCCGAGAAGGCCAGACTTGGTGTAGAGCATGCGCTCGGCTTCCTCCGGGCTGAGCTTCATCTCCC
>JAEYAO010000115.1 GCA_023456105.1 Pseudomonadota bacterium
TCCATACATTTTATTTAATGGTTATACATTTTATTGAACTCCAAAGGAAGGTGTCGACTTTCCTTCCCTTTGCTAATAAAACAACGCTAAATTAATAAACACTTAGCTGAATTTATAATTTTTTTCGTAAAAGCTCAAAAATCTTTAGTTCTTGGAAGTGAAATGCATTGAATCAAACAATAGCTTCTGTGTCTTTTATATAGTCCCTCCTTGTAACTTGAAGAATAGGATTGATTACATTTTACCAAGTACATGGAGAACTTAGTAGTAAGGCAAACCCTATAAGCAAAAAACATTTTATACTATAATAATATGAAAAAGATATTCAAATATACATTTCCTGCACTTATCGCCTGCCCGATGATGCTGGTGGCATGTTCGGAATGGACGGAACCAGAAAGCATTACTCTCCGTTACCCTTCCATCGAAGAACAGAATCCGGAACTATACGCCCAATACTTGGAATCACTCAATGATTTCAAAGTCAGTGAACATTCCATTGTCATAGTTTCTATGAACAACCTTAGCACTGCCCCTGCCAATCAGAGCCAACACCTCACGGCACTGCCCGATAGCGTAGATTATATCTGCCTGAACAACATCTTCGACGTGAATGAGATACATATCACTGAAATGGATGAAGTTCGTAAAAAAGGCACAAAAGTAGTAGGATTGGTAGACTTTGACGCCATCGAAAGCGCTTGGCAAGCCATTCTTAAAAAAGAGGCGGAAAATGCTGCCAATGTGGAAACTCCCGAGGAAGGGTTCGAACCGGAAAGTAATGACGAATCGGAGAGTGAAGACGAAACAACAGATGAAGATCCGGCTATTATCAATGCACGGCGTTTCATCGAATACTGTAAAAAAGAAACAGCCCGACAATTGGATGCTATCAATGCATTAGGAACAGATGGTATAGTGATGAACTTCACCGGTTTCGACCTCAACTCTCTGCTACAGGACGAAGAAAAGACCGCTGCCGAAACAGAACGACAAGGTGCATTCTTCAATCTGCTGGCAGAGTGGAAAGTCGCCCATGCGGACAAAGAACTCATCTTCAAGGGAAGTCCGCAGAACGTTATCGACAAAGAGAGATTGGTAGAAAGCAGGTATATCATTGTCAATGCCCATAGTGCAAAAAATCTCTACGAAATGTCTTATCTCGTACTGATGGCTTCCGGTAAGGATGTACCGACCGACCGCTTCATTATGGGAGTCACCACTCCATACATCAGTAGCACGGGCGACCAATATGGGTTAGTGGATGATGTATCCGCCATTGTTGCCGCTGCCGAATGGACACTGCAAGAAGAAGTAGCTGATTATGTAAAAGCCGGAATCTCTATCGACGGAGTAGAGCAGGACTATTTCAACCCTGCAAAAATATACACCAATGTTAGAGAAGCAATTAATATCCTCAGTCCAACCGCTAAATAAAAACAACTTATGAAACTGAATAAACTAATAATGACGATGTTCGCCGCTTTCTCCATCACCTTGACCGGATGTCAGGATAATGAAGACGAACAGCATTACGACAATAAACTTTTCCTCTCCACAGCAGCCTTTACGCAGGAAGTCCTGTTCAAGGCAGGAGATATGAATGTGGAGAAAGGACTTTCTGTGGCAATTGCTAAACCAGAAGCTCATGATATCAAAGTGACTATGGCACCGGCTCCGGAATTACTGGACACATACCGGAATGCATATTATGACGAAGCAGCTATATTGCTCCCCAAAGAACACTATGTAATGAATGAAAGAACGGTAATAATCAAAGCCGGAGCCGTCTCCAGCAATGTATTGCCTATTCAATTCGTCAATACGGGAGAACTGGACGCAGACGTCACTTATGTATTGCCCGTCACTATCCAGTCCGTTGAAGGAATCGAAGTACTACAAAGTGCCAAGAACTATTATTATGTATTCCGCGGAGCATCACTTATCAATGTGGTATGTAATTTGAGCGAGAATCGTGCTTATCCGGATTTCAATGATGATGCAAGATTTAATAATATGACAGAGAATACACTCGAAATGCTCTTTAACGCATCTCAACTTAAAAGCGAGATAAGCACACTGATGGGCATCGAGGGTAAGTATCTACTTCGTATTGGTGACGCAGGCGTACCCTCCAATCAACTTCAACTCTCAACTTCCAACGGCAATCTAACCAACTCTGACCTACAGTTTGACAGTAATAAATGGTATCATGTAGCTGTCACCTTTAAAGAAGGAGAAACCAAAATATATATTGATGGAGTGGAAAAAGCCTCAAAGAAATATTCAAGACTGAACACAGTCAGCTTAGGAACCAAGCATTCAGACGAAAGCGGCGGACAAGCCCGTTGTTTTTGGATTGGATACTCTTACAATGAGCAACGTTCCTTCAACGGTTCGGTAGCCGAAGCGCGCATTTGGAACCGCGCCCTTTCTGCCGAAGAAATACAAGCTGTCAATCATTTCTATACAGTAGACCCTACTTCAGAAGGCTTGATAGCTTATTGGAAATTCGATGAAGGTGAAGGTCAAACAGTGAAAGACCACAGCTCAAGCGGTTATAACCTGACCATAGAGAATCTTCCGAAATGGGAATTCGTTACCTTACCCGAAAAATAACCAGTTAATCTCATTGCAAATAATCTCTTAACAAAATATGAATATGATAAATTGCATTAAATATACTTTTCTGCCATTGGCAATGCTTACCGCAGGACTTTTTACATCCTGTGACGAGGAACTTGAATTTGTAGCAGACGAAAGTACTTACCTTTCTGCTACTCAAATCAACGGTATGCTGCTCGATGCAACCACCAACAAAAATAATTCGATAGTGGAACTGCGCAGGAACGAACAGTCTACCAATATTGTATTCCGCCTCTCCAAACAACCTAAAGCGGGAGTAGACGTAACAATTGACGTAGACGAATCCTACATAGCCACTTACAACTTCATCCACAATACGAACTTCGAGATGTTCCCTGCCGAAAATGTGGCAATCACCAATAACGGTGCCTGTGTGCTCGCACCGGACGACACTGCAACTCCCGGCTTGAAAGTAACACTGACCGCTTTTGATGGTATGGAAGAGGACAAAACCTATATTGTCCCGCTAACTGCAACTTCACCGACCGAAGGAGTTGTATTCTCTGAAATGTCCAAACATATGGTATTGTTAGTGCAGGACTATCGTCATAAAGCTAATCATAACAAAGGAGAAGATGCCGTAAAAACCGTAATTTATTTCGAAGTAAATACTACAAATCCACTCAATGCACTGGAGTTTAAGACGGCTAATGGCAAGTATTTCTTCGATGACGTAGTGCTTTTTGCCGCCAATATCAATTGGGATGCAAAAAAACAACGGGTATATGTATCCAACAACGATAACGTACAATTCCTGCTTGACCACAATGACGAGTATCTACAACCATTGCGCAAAGCCGGTATGAAAGTAATCATCAGTATTCTGGGAAATCATGACCAAGCTGGCGTTGCTCAACTTTCAGACATGGGAGCTAAAGAATTTGCCCGTGAGATAGCCGCTTACTGCCGCGGATACAACTTAGATGGTGTAGCTTTTGATGACGAATATTCAGATGATCCTGTACTTTCCAATCCTTGGCTGACGGAGCACTCTGTAGAAGCAGGCTCTCGCTTGATGTATGAATGTAAAAAAGCGATGCCTGAAAAGATTGTTTCATTGTATAGTTTGGGAAGTTTGCATTCTCAAAATTTAAAAATAATTGATGGTATAGAACCGGGACAATATTGTGACTACTCTGTAGCGGATTACAATAGAGCCGAAAAACCCGGCATAGGCATGACTTTAAAACAATGTGCTGGTATGTCTATCGAACTCTTCCGGGATAGAGGAGATGCAAGCACCAATACCGCGCGTTCCAAGAAAAATGCAGGATACGGCTACTACATGTTCTTCTCTCCCACTCCGCCCAAATACATCTCGGACGAATATGAACGAGACCAACTAACACATTGCGAGAATGTTTGTCTAGGATTGTATGACGAAGAACTAATCCGTCCGAGTTATTATTATCCTAAAAACAGTACCGTACGTACTGTACGTTAATGTGTAAATTCATTATTTATTTGACTCTTAAATAAGATACGCGAATATGAAACTATTAAAAAGAATATCAATAATACTGTCGGCAACCCTACTTTTGTGGGGTTGCTCCGAGAGCGACGAACCTGTGAATGAGACGAACGTTACTCTTTCACTATCAACAAACGAAATAAAAGTAAACGGTTTGGGTGACGAAATCCCTGTAACCGTTACAAGTTCCGGTGATTGGAGATTGGCAGGCACATACGACTGGGCACATCCGTCAATTACGTCAGGGAAAAGTGGAGATGAAGTGATCTTCAAGATTGAACCGAATTCATTGAACAAGATTCGCACTGCAACTTTCAAGTTCTTCGTCGGTTCTACAGTAGTACCCTTAGAAGTAGAATGTACACCTATGTATACAGTAAATCCACTTACAGGGCAGGAACTTAACATACCTAGAACTGCAAGTAACATAGCTATTAAAGTTGAAAGTAATATCCCTGATGAACTTACCATTATTTATAGTGATGAAACGTGCAAAGAATGGTTGACATTTGAAAAACAAAGTAAATTATTTGTCGGTAAAACAACTCTTTCATTCGAGGTTACAGCGAATAAGACATATAAAAGCCGTTCCGCCCAGATTCTACTGGAGAGCCCGTTTCTTGCCGAACCGGCAACATTAACTATCACACAGGATCCTGTTCCTTATTTTACAGTTTCTCCCAATACTCAAACACTGGAGTTCGATTT
>JAEYAO010000006.1 GCA_023456105.1 Pseudomonadota bacterium
GCTGTGACCCGGCGGCCCGGCGGCTGGGCGCGCGGCGGCTCCAGCACCCCGTGCAGGGCGTCGCGTAGCTCGGACAGCACCCCTTCGTCGGTGATCTTTCGCCCCCGCGCGTCGACCAGATAGAAGCTGTCCACCGCCCGCTCGCCAAAGCCGGCCACATGGGCCGAGCGAATCGACAGGCCGCGCTCGGTGATGGCGCGCGACAGGGCGGCCAGCAGGCCGGGACGGTCGGCCCCCGAAACCTCGATCACCGTGGCGGACTCGCTGGCGTGGTGATCCACCATCACGACCGGCCGGACCTCGAACACCGCGCGCCGGGCGCTGGGGATCGGCTCCGGCGCTTTGGCGATGCGCCCCTCCCCCCGCGCCGCCCGCTCGACCGCCTCGACCAGACGCGACAGACGGCGCGGCTCGGCCTGGCCGTAGGGCGCGCCGGCCCCGTCCTGGATGCGGAACACGTCCAGCACCAACCCTTGATCCGTGGTCGCAACGCGCGCATCGGTGACGTCGGCCCCGGCGGCGGCGATGGTCTGAGCCAGGTCCGCGAACAGGCCGGGCCGGTCACGAGCGGCGACGCGCAGCTCGGTCGCCTGCACCGCCAACCCCTGAACCGGCGCGACCGGCGCGGCCTCCACCGCTGCACCCGCCGCCCGCGCGCGCTCGACAAGGGTCGGGTGTTCCCCGACAGGATCGGGCCGCCTGACGTCCTCGCCCCGGAACACCGCGCTGACCTGGTTGTAGAGGGTGCGCATCAGCTGGCCCTTCCAGCCGTTCCACACGCCCGGCCCCACCGCCCGGATGTCGGCCACCGTCAGGATCAGCAAGAGCCGCAGCCGCTCGGGATCCCCGACCAGCTCGGCGAAGTCCCGCACCGTCTGCGGATCGCCCAGGTCGCGCTTCTGCGCAAAGTCCGACAGCGCCAGGTGGTTCCTGACCAGCCAAACCACCAGCTCGATGCGGCGCGGATCGACGCCCAGCCGCTCGCACGCGCGGCGTGCGGCGATGGCGCCGTCCTCCAGCTGTCCGCGCTCCCCGCCCTTGCCGACGTCGTGCAGCAGCATGGCCAGCATCAGGGCTTCCATGTCGGCGATCAGGTGCACGATCTCCGACGCCACCGGATGGTCGGTCTTCAGCTTGCCGCGCGCGATGTCATTGATGATGCCGATGGCCTGCAGCGTGTGCTCGTCCACCGTATAGGCGTGGTACATGTTGAACTGGGTCTGGCCGACGATCCGTCCCCACTCCGGCAGAAACCGGCCCAGCAGCCCGGTCTCGTTCATCACCGTCAGCGCGCGATACGGCCGCTGCCCATGCGCCAGGATGTCCAGAAAGGCGCTGGCGGCGCGCGGGTCCCGCCTCAGTCGGGGCGTCACCAGCGACAGGGACCGCGTCACCGCCGAAAAGGCGTCCGGGTGCAGGTCCAGGTCGTGCCGATCGGCCAGCACGAACAGGCCCAGCAGCATGACCGGATCGGCGGCGAACACCTCCGGCCCGTCCACCGTCAGCCGCCCGTCGGAGACGGAGACCCCCGGCGCGTCGATCCGCTTCTGCCGCCCCGGCAGCAGCGACGCCGCCAGCCGCGACAGCCCTTGCGGCTGCTTGTGCTGGCGCGCCTCCAGCTTGGCGGACAAGGCGCGGGTCAGGGCGCCCACGTCGCGCGCCACCAGGAAGTAGCGTCGCATGAACCGCTCCACCGCCGGCTCGTCGCCGCGTCCGCGCCAGCCCATGCGCCGCGCCACCTCCGGCTGCCGGTCGAACGTCAGCTTCTCCTCGGCCCGCCCGGCCAGCAGGTGCAGGTGGATGCGCACCCGCCACAGGAAGTCGAACGCCTCGTCGAACGTCCGCCGCTCCCGCGCCGTCAGCAGCGGGTCCATGACGGCCGCGCCCAGCCGGCTTTCCGGCGCCAGCGACCGCGCGATCCAGAACAGGGCGTTGAGGTCGCGCAAGCCCCCCTTGCCGTCCTTGACGTTGGGCTCGACCTTGTAGCGGACGGCGCCCGCCTTTTCGTGGCGCGCGGCGCGCTCCTCCAGCTTGGCGGCTATGAACGGTCGGGGATCGGCGCGTTCCGCCATGTCTCGGAAGCGGCCGATCAGCAGGTCCGACAGGCCGGCGTCCCCCGCCAGCGGCCGCGCCTCCAGCAGGGTGGTTCGAACAGTCATGTCCGACCGCGCCAGAGACAGCGCCTCGTCCACCGACCGGAAGGCCGAGCCGACCTTGAGCCCCAGGTCCCACAGCACGTGCAGCACATGGCCGACCACCTGTTCGCCCCTCGGCGTCGGCCTGCCGGACCGAACGAACAGCAGATCGAGGTCCGAGAACGGCGCCAGCACCCCGCGCCCGTATCCGCCCACCGCCAGCAGCGACAGCCGCTCGCTCTCCACCGCCGACACGGGCCAGAGCGCCTGCGTCGCCTGCGTCCACAGCGCCTGCAGCATTTCGTCCGCCGCCGCCGCATAGAGGCGCGCCACCTCACGCCCCTGCCCGCCCGCCTCCAGCCGCCGCTCGGCCCGCATGCGCCCGGCGGAAAAGGTCTCGCGCAGCACGGCCGCAGTCGCGGCGCGCACGTCGGCGTCCCGCGCCGCCTGCGCCAGCCGTCCGTCCAGCGTCAGCACCGGCGGCTCACCGCCCCAGCGCCTTCAGCCGATACAGCGTCTCCAGCGCCTCGCGCGGGCTCAGGGCGTCGGGATCCAGGTCTCGCACGGCATCGTCCAGCGCCGAGGACGGCGCGGGGGCCGGCGGCTCCATGACGGCGAACAGCGGCAGGTCGTCCAGCCGGGCGACGGCGGCCTTTTGGCCCTCCAACCGGCCCAGCACCTCGCGCGCGCGCTCGACCACCGGCGGCGGCACGCCCGCAAGCTTCGCCACCTGCACGCCATAGGAGCGGTCCGCCGCGCCGGGCGCCGCCTCGTGCAGGAACACCAGCTCGCCGTTCCACTCGCGCGCCTTCATGGACAGGTTGCAGACGTGGTCCAGCCGCGTCTCCAGCTGCGCCAGCTCATGGTAGTGGGTGGCGAACAGGGTGCGGGCGCGATTGGTCCCGTGCAGCGCCTCCGCCGTCGCCCAGGCGATGGCCAGACCGTCATAGGTGGCGGTGCCGCGCCCGATCTCATCCAGCACCACAAAGCTGCGCTCGGTCGCCTGCACCAGGATGGCGGCGGTCTCCACCATCTCGGTCATGAAGGTGGAGCGCCCGCGCGCCAGATCGTCGCCCGCGCCCACGCGGCTGAACAGCCGGTCCACCGACCCCAGCCGCATCGCCTTGGCCGGGACAAAGGCGCCGGCCTGCGCCAAGATCACCAGGAGCGCGTTCTGGCGCAGAAAGGTCGACTTGCCCGCCATGTTGGGTCCGGTGACGATGGCCAGGCGCGCGCGTCTGTCGCCCGAGCCGTCGAGCCGGGCGTTGTTGGGGGTATAGGGCAGCCCCTCGCGCTTGACCGCCGCCTCCACCACCGGGTGGCGGCCCGCGTCCACGGTGAAGCACAGGCTGTCATCGACCACCGGCCGCACGCCGCCGACCTCCTCGGCCCATTCCGCCAGCGCCGCATGGGCGTCCAGTTCCGCCAGCGCCTCGGCCGTCGCCTGCAGCGATTGCGCCAGCCGCGCGACCTCGCGCCGCCAGCCCTCGAAGGTGTCGGCTTCGATGGCGAGCGCCCGGTGGCCGGCCTGGCTGATGCGGGCGTCCAGCTCCGACAGCTCCACGGTGGTGAAGCGCACCTGGCTGGCGAGGGTCTGGCGGTGGATGAAGGGGCTGTCAGGGCCGGCGCGAAGCAGCCCCTCGGCCGCCTTGGCCGAGGTCTCCAGGAAGTAGCCCAGCACCGCATTGTGCTTGACCTTGAAGGCGATCCCGCTGTCGGCGCAGGCGCGCGCCTCCAGCTCGGCCACCACCCGGCGGCTGTCGTCGCGCAGGCGCCGGGCCTCGTCCAGCTCGGGCCGAAAGCCCGGTTGCACATAGCCCCCGTCCCGCGCGAGGTGCGGCGGCTCGTCCACCAGCCCTTCGGTCAGCTGAGCCCGCAGGCCCGCCAGCTCGGGCGTGGGCGCCAGTCGCTCCAGCACCGAAGCGATGCGCTCGGGCGCGCCCGTCAGCGGATCGAATGCGCCCACGAACAGGCCGCCCGTGATCTCGGCCGTCTTCAGCCCCGAGCGGATCGCAGCCAGGTCGCGCGGCCCGCCGCGCCCCAGCGCCAGCCGGGCGGTGGCCCGCGCCACGTCGGACGAGGCCTTCAGGGTCTCGCGCAGGCTCCGACGCAGGTCGCGGCGGTCCTTCAGCCACTCCACCGCATCCAGCTGGGCGTTGACCGCACGCACGTCGCGCAAGGGGCGGCTGATCCGCTCGGCCAGGGCGCGCGCCCCGCCGGAGGTCACGGTGCGGTCGATGCAGTGCAGCAAACTCCCCTCGCGCTCGCCTCGCTGGGTGCGGTCGATCTCAAGGCTGGTGCGCGTGGCCGGATCGATGGCGAGGAAGCCGGCTTCGCCCATGCGGCGCGGCGGCGACAGGGCCGGAACCTTGCCCGCCTGCGTCGTCTCCAGATAGGCGGCGATCAGGCCCAGCGCCGAGACCTCGGCCTCTTCGAAAGCGCCGTAGCCGTCCAGCGAGCCGACGCCGTACAGCCGCTCGACCCTTGCGCGCGCGGCCTGGGGCTCGGCCAGGGCCTGCGCCAGCGCCTGCACCACTCCGCCCGAGCCGTCCAGCGCGCCCTTGGCCGCCTCGTCGCCATAGAGGCGGTCGGTGACCAGAACCTCCGATGGCCGGAACGCCGCCAGCACGGCGCCAAGGTCCTCCAGGCCGCAGGCCACGCTGTCCACCGCGCCGCCCGACAGCTCCACCACCGCCACCGCCGCGCGACCCCGGCGCACCGCCGCGGCCGCCAGCCGGTTGGCCCCGCGCGCATCCAGAAGACTGTCTTCGGTCAGGGTGCCGGGCGTCACCACCCGCACGATGTCGCGTCGCACCACCGCCTTTGATCCGCGCTTCTTGGCCTCGGCCGGATCCTCCAGCTGCTCGCAGATGGCGACCTTGTGCCCCAGGCGGATCAGCCGGGCGAGATACCCCTCCATGGCGTGCACCGGCACCCCGGCCATGGGGATGTCCTCGCCCTGGTGCTTGCCGCGCCGCGTCAGCGTGATCCCCAGCGCCCCCGCCGCCACCTCGGCGTCGCGAAAGAACAGCTCGTAGAAATCGCCCATGCGGAAGAACAGGATGGCATCCGGCTGGCCCGCCTTGGCCGTCAGATATTGGGCCATGAAGGGCGTGGCGCCCTCCAGCAGAGCGGGATCGACCTCCAGTTTCGGCGGGTGGGAGACAGGCGCGTTCATGTGGCCGCAGGGTGACGGATCACGCCCGTCGTCTCAAGCGCCATCCGCCGTCGTTGCGCCGGGCGCCCGCGCCTGCGATAGCCGCGCCCGGCGGTTAAAGGAACGCGGTCAGACACCGCGGCTGTGCCCGCAACTGTAGGCGGCGAGGCCGTTGTCCAAATCCGGAAGCGATTCCGGCGCCACTGGGAACACCGGGAAGGCGAGGACGGCGTCCATTGACCCGCAAGCCAGGAGACCTGGCCGCCGACGTCGCTCGTCCGCTGTCCGGGACCAGACAGAGGCGCGGGGACCCAGGTTCCGTCGAAGCGACCCGATCTTGCGCCGTCCGAGCCCCGCAAGGGCTCGGCGGGTCGGCTCGCTTTTCTCCGCCTCCTCGCGCGCATTCGCGGAGGCGACCAAAACGGAACCCCGCTCAATGAAGCGATCCCTTCTTCTCTCCTCGGCGGCCCTCCTTGCCGTTCTTTCAACGCCCGTGCTGGCGCAGACCGCCGACCAACTCGACGAGGTGGTGGTCACCGCCACGCGCGTGGAGGCCATCGTCGCCGAAACGCCTGGCGCCCGCGTCATCGACGAGCGCGCCATCCAGCAGCGCGGCGCCGTCTTCGCCGCCGACATCCTGGCCGACGTGCCCGGCCTTTCGGTCACCCGCACCGGCGCATTCGGCGGCCTGGCGCAGGTCCGCATGCGGGGCGCCACGCCCGGCAAGACCCTGGTTCTGGTCGACGGCGTGCCCGTCAACGACCCGACCGAGCCCAACGGCGCCTTCGACTTCTCCGGCTTCGAGCTGGGCGACATCCAGCGGATCGAGGTGCTGAGCGGGCCGCAGTCCTCCTTGTGGGGGTCGGACGCGATCGGCGGGGTGATCGCCTTCACTACGCGCGAGATCGACGGCCTGCGCGCCGAGGCCGAGGCCGGCAGCTACGACACCCTGCGCGTGCGCGTGTCGGCTGGGGTCGCCAATGACCAGTACGCGCTGGGCGCCTACGTCTCGCGCTTCGACACCGACGGGATTTCAGCGGCCGACGAGGCCGACGGCAATGCGGAGGACGACGGCTTCGAGAACACCACGATCGGCGTTCGCGGCCGCTACGCCCTGTCTCCGGCGGCTACGGTGGACGGCTCGGTGCGCTGGTCACGCGGCGACGCCGAGATCGACGGCTTTCCCGCTCCCTCCTTCGATCTGGCTGACACCTTCGACACCCAGCAGTCGGAGCAGTGGTCCGGCTTCGGCCGCCTGCGTCTGAACGCCCTGGGTCTGGCGCATCAGTTCAGCGTGTCGGGATCGGACGTCGAGCGCACCTCATTCAGCGGCGGCTTCGGCTCGACCTTCTCGGGCGACCGCCAGCTTTACCGCTGGCAGGCGGACGGCGCCCGACCCGACCTCGATCTGACCTACGCCTTCGGGGCCGAGCGCGAGGAAAGCTCCGGCGAGCTGTCGTCGGGCGAGGCGGACGATCTGGCCGTCACCTCCGTCTTCGTCACCGGCGGCTGGGACGCCTCCGAGCGGCTGAACCTGTCGGCCGCCCTGCGCCATGACGACACCGACGACTTCGGCTCGGAGACCACCGGCCGGGTCTCGGCGGCCTATCGGCTGGACGGCGGCTTCATCGTCTCGGGCGCCTACGGCACGGGCTTCAAGGCGCCCAGCATCAGCCAGGCGGTGTGCGACTTCTGCTACACTCCCCCGGTCGCCCGGCTGAACCCCGAAACAGCCGACGGCGGCGAGATCGCCCTGGGCTGGGCCTCCGCCGATGGACGGCTGGACGGCCGCGCGACCCTGTATCGCCTGAACGTCGAGGACCAGATCAGCTATGTCGGCGGCCGCTACGTCAACATCGCCGAGACCCGCACGGATGGGGTGGAGATCGAGGGCAGGGCCCTGCTGGGCGGCGGCTTCGACCTGACGCTGGCTTACGCCTGGACGGACGCCGAGGACCGCACCACCGGCCTTCGCCTGCAGCGCGTCGCCGAGCACGCCGGCTCCGCCACCCTGGGCTGGAGCGGCCAGCGCCTGTCCGGCGCCCTGACGGTCAGGGCCGAGGGCGATCAGGAGGACGTCGACAACGCCACCTTCGCGCGGGCGACGCGTGACGGCTTCGTGGTCGCGAACCTGAACGCGGCCTATGCGCTGAGCGAACAGGTGACGCTGACGGCGCGGGTCGAGAACCTGTTCGACGAACGCTATCAGCAGGTGCTGGATTACGGCGAGCCGGGCCTGTCCGGCTATGTCGGGATCAGGCTGCGCTACTGATCCGGTAGCGGCGCGCGTCGGTCGCGATCGCGGCCGGCGCGTCCAGCGCCAGCGACGACCAGTCCAGGTTCGGGCACGGCGCGTGGGCGGCGGCGATCACCGCCCTGAGTTCGGCGGCGGAGCTGACGCTGGCGATCACCTTGTCCACCGCCGGCAGCGAAAAGGCGTAGGCCAGGGCCGCCTGCATGGGGTCGCATCGACCCTCGGCCAGCCGCCGCCGCATCCGCGACAGGCCCTGCGCCTGATCGGCCATGTGCGCCGGCAGGTCCTCGCCGCCCGCGAACAGAAGGCCGCGCGCGAACACCGACGACAGATGCACCTCCGCCCCCGTCTGGGCGATACGATCCAGCAGTCCGTTGCGGGCTGCGCGTTGATCCAGCAGATTGCAGCCGACCTGCACCACATCCGCGCCCAGGCGCCGCGCCAGACCGTCCGCCGCTTCTTCGGCGGAGGCGCAAAAGCCGAGCTGACGAAACAACCCCCTCCCCTTCAACCCTTCCAGACGGCTCCAGAGCGCGCGCCCCTCGGCGCCCAAAAGGTCGGCGGCGCTGGACACCAGCAGAACGTCGCCGCGCGGCAGGCCCAGTCGTTCCAGCGAGCGGCGCGCCCGCGCCTCCACACGGTCGGCGCCTTCGGCCAGGCCCACGGTTCGAACGGTCACCCCGAACGGGGAGGGAAACGGCCAGGCCTGGCCCAGCAGGCGCTCGGCGTCGCCGTTCGGTTTGGTCGCCACAGTGCGGACGCCGGCGTCCGCCGCCGTCTGCAACAGAAACCGCATGGCGTCCTCGCGCGCGCCGGCCGGCGCCGAAATGACCGCGCCGCGGACGCGTTCGGGCTCGGTGACCACGGCGATCGCCAATCGGTCGATCGGCGCGGCCTTGTCGGCGGAGGCGGAGAGATTCGTCACCGGCCTACCCTGCGCCCCGAAAGCTTAAGGGACCCTCAGTGAGACCTTGCGAGAACCTTACCCGGCGGGGTTAACAGGCCGGCGCCGCCGGGTCACGCCAGGGTGAACAGCAGGCCCGGCAGGCCTCCGATGGCCGCCTGCACCCGATCACCCCGGACCAGCGGCCCCACGCCCTCGGGCGTTCCGGTGAAGATCAAATCGCCCGGTTGCAGGCTCCACAGCGCGCCCGCCGCCGCCAGCACCGCCTGGGGGTCCAGGATCATGTCGCCGAGCCGGCCGGACTGACTCACCTCGCCGTTGACGCGCAGCGTGATCTCCGCATCGACGTCCGGCAGGTCCCCCAGCCGCAGCGCGCCGCAGGGGGCCGACTGGTCGAAGCCCTTGGCGGCGTCCCACGGCCGCCCCGCCGCCTTGGCCTCGGCCTGCAGGTCGCGCCGCGTCAGGTCCACGCCCACGGCCCAGCCGACGATCCGGCCGCCTTCGCCGATCGCCGCCACCAGCTCGACCTCGTGGTGCAGGTTCGCTGTCGCGGACGGATAGGCGGGATCGCCGCCGTCGCTCACCAGGGCGTCGGCGGGCTTGGTGAAGAAGAAGGGCGCATGTCCCTCCAGCTTCGATCCCATCTCGCGCGCATGGGCGGCGTAATTCTGGCCCACGCAAAGGATGCGACGCACGGGAAAGCGCCGGTCGTCGCCCTCGACAGGCAGGGAGGGTTGCGGGCGGGGCGGAAACATCCAGTCGGTCATCAGGCGAGCTTATCTCGCGTCGGGAGGGCTGACGAGGGCGCGAGCCCCGCAGCGGGGATGGAACCGCGCCGGTTCCTTGGCGTTGGCGAACGGGGTCCCCTATTTAAAGCCAAGCTTAGACGGAGCGCGCATATGGCCACCAAGGCGAAAGACGACATCAAGGCGGACATCAAGACCCTCAAGGAGGATCTGAAGACCGGCGCCCGCGAAGAGACCCAGCGCCTCAAGGACAAGGCCGCCCAGGCCCAGGCCAAGCTGTCCGAGAAGTCCGACGAGGTGCGCCAGCAGGCGCGCGGCTACTATGACACCGCCCGCGTGCGCGGCCGCGAGTACTACGACGACGCCGCCGAGCGCGTCGACGAGGCTCAGCGCTACATCACCGAGCGCGTGCAGGAGCGCCCGGTCCAGTCCACCGCCATCGCCCTGGGCGTCGGCGTGGTGATCGGCCTGCTGCTGTCGGGTCGTCGTCGCTGATGCTGAAGGGCCTCATCAACAAGGTCGTCGCGGGGGCGGTCGCCGCCGCCGCGGGCCTGGTCGCCGTGATCTTCCTGGGGATCACTGTTTATCACCTGCTGTTTCTGGTCCTGCCGCCCGCCGGCGCCTCGGCCCTGACCTTCGCCCTGTTCGCGGCGATGGCGGCGATCGTCGCGGTGGTCTTCCTCAAGAAGGACGCCGGCGATCACCATGACGAGGACGAAGAGCCCGAAGGCCTGGCGGCCAAGGCGCTGCACCTGATCAAGGACCGCCCCATGATCGGCGCGGTCGGCGGTCTGGGCGCCCTGTTCCTGCTGCTTCGCAACCCGGCGCTGGCGGCCATCGTGGCCAGCTTCGTGACCGAGCGAAAGATGGAGCGCCGCGGCTATCGTCGGCGTCGCTGAGCGGAGTCGAATCTCGATCTTCGCCGGAACGCGCAAGTCATCGCCACGTTCAAGACTTGACAGGCCAAGGACACTTCCGACGCCGTCGAACATCAACTCTCAGGAAGGACCCCAGTCATGATGCGTTGGGCTATTATTTTCCTGGTCGTGGCGTTGATTGCGGCTGTTCTCGGCTTCGGCGGTATCGCCAACTTCTCGTTCGAGATCGCCAAGTTCATCGCCGTGATCGCCATTATCCTGTTCGTGATCGCCCTGGTCGCGGGTGGTCTTCGTGGACGCGGATCGCCGCGGCTCTAGCGGTCACAGAAACAGCCAGACACAAGAAAGGGCCGGATCGCACGATCCGGCCCTTTTCTCATGCCGTCCCGTCTGGCGCCGCGCGCGACGCTCGAGCGCGGCGGAGCATGAAGCTCAGGTCGCCGCCCTCTCCAGCGCGCCGGGCTGAACCGGACTGGGGGCGGTGGCCGCCTTGCGGGTGTCCTGCCGGCGCGACAAACGCCAGGTCTGGTGCGAGCTGTAGCGTTCGCCGTCCCAGGCCATGGCCGTGACCGTGATGCTCTTGGCGTCCCAGTCCACCTGGTTGAAGCCCGGCGGCGAGCCCCGCTCCCGATGCGACAGAGTCCCGCAGCCGATGGCGTAGGAGCAGCGATCCGCCAGGTCGATCGGCAGGGCGAAGGGCACATGCACATGGCCCGACATGATCAGGTCGACCCCGGCCTCGGCGAAGATCAGCGCCGCCTTGTCGCCGCGCTTGACGTCGCCGGTCATGGGCGTCCCGACCATCTCGATAAGCGGGTGATGGCAAGCCAGGATCCGCAGGGCCCCTATCGGCGCCTGACGCAGCGCCTCGGCCGCCCGTCGGGTCTGGTCCAGATCGATCACGCCCTTGGACCAGTTCGGCCGCGCCTGCCAGCCGCGCGCGGTGACGACGCCGCGCACCATCACCGTCTCGTTGCAGAACTGGCCGTCGTGCGCGGGAAAGCCGGTCGCCGTCTCAAACGCCCGCCAGGGATGGAACATCCGCGCCAGCGCGTCCCAGTAAGGCACGTCATGGTTTCCGACGATGACGAAGCGCGGCTCGGGCATGGCCCGCATCCATTCGCCCGCCGCCTTGAACTCGACCGGATAGCCCTTCTGGGTGATGTCGCCGGTGATCAGCACCAGGTCGTTCGGCGTCGCATGGGCGTATTCCAGCGCCGCCGCCACGGCCTTCTTGTGCTCGCATCCGAAGTGGACGTCCGAGAACTGCAGCACGCGTCCCATCAGATCGAATCCTCCGCCGCTGGAGGTCTTGGCACCAGCGCCTTGAACGCCTTGGGCGTGAAGCGCACCACCGCGTCAGGCTTCAACAGCATGGGCTCTCCATCGATCACCGCGGGAATGCGCGAGCGAGCGTGCACCTCGATGCGCCGCGCCGGTTTGGTCGAAACGGAAGGGTCCTGGCGCCAGTCGTTGAACACCGCATTGGCCGCGAGCCGGAACGCCTCGGCCGCGTCGACCGGGTCCATGGCGGCGGCTTCCAGCCCGTTCGGCTCGTCCATGGCGCGTGAGATCATGGGACTGATCAGCACCAGCGCCTCGCTGCGCCGCCGCTCCGCCCCGTCCAGGCTGTAGCGGAGCCGTCCCGAAAAGGCGCGCTTCAAGGCCCGCCGCCCATACTGCCACGCCAAGCGGATCTTGCCGGTGCGGATCGCCTCGCGCGCCGGCGCCCACAGGGCGGGTGAGCCCAGAATGGCCGCGCAGTAGAAATACTCGCCCTGCACCTCGCCGCCGGACACGGGCTGCGCCTCGCCCTCCTCCAGCGCACGCGTCAGCGCCTGCTTCCAGTCGGTCGTGCCGTACAGCGCCTTGGGCAGCATGTTCATGGTGCCGCCCGGCAGAGGGGCGATCAACGGACCGTCGGGCTTGGCCTTGGAGGCGACCGAGCGAGCCGTCCCGTCGCCGGCCAGAACCAGCAGCACGTCCGGCCTCCTGGCGAAAGCGGCGTCGATCTGGGCGTCGAACTTCCCGCCCTCCAGCGTCACCACCTCCGCCTCGATGTCGTACTCCTTAAGGATGGCCTCGGCCTCAGCCGCCGCTCGCGGCCCCACGCTGCCGGACAAGGGGTTCACCAGCATCACCACCCGCTTCATCGGCGCGTGCGGGCTGAGCGCCTTCAGCGAAGAGGGCGCCGGCGCGGCGACGGCGTCCGACGTGTCGACGGTTTGCGTGTCCATGGCCGTCGAACGCGCCTTGCCGTTCAGACGTTCCGACCGGCCGTGAGAAGCTTCGCCTTATCGCGGAACTCCGGCAGGGCTGCGGCGTTTGTGGCTCGGGGCGAACAGGAAGAGCAGAGGATCACACCATGAAGAAGGCCATTATCGCCATCGCCGGAGCCGGCCTTCTGGCCTCGGCTTGCGCCAGCGACCCCTACGGCGGCAACAACTACGGCACCAACGAGACGGTTCGCCAGGGCGCCATCGGCGCGGCGGCCGGCGCGGTCGTCGGCGGCCTGCTCGGCAACGGCAGCGGCAACACCGCTCAGGGCGCGGCCATCGGCGCGGCCATCGGCGGCACGGCCGGCGCCATCCGGGGTTCTTCGCAGGACCGGGCCAATCAGCAGCGCTACCGCGACTCCGGCGGCCGGTACTACTACTGCTACGATAACCGCCAGACGGAATGCTACTGGGACAACGGCCAGCGCCGCTATTGATCGCTGACCGGCGCGTCGGCTGACGGCGCGAAGAGGTTTCGGGGCGGCTCGTCGTTGCGGCGGGCCGCCCTTTTCATGCCAGGGGTTGGCGGGAGGGGCTTACATGAGACGTTTCATTGTCATGGGCGGGATGCTGGCGGCGGGCGTACTGTCGGGGTGCGCGACAGGGGCGCCGACGCGCGAGGCGCTGGTGGCGGAGACGCCGCAGTGCGCGGCGCACCGCTTCGACATCTATTTCGCGGAAGGGCAGGCGCGGCTGACGCCGGATGCGGCGCAGGCGATCGCGCTGGCGGGCGAGCGGATGCGGCCCTGCCGGATCGAGACGGTGCGGGTGCTGGGCCTGGCCGACGCCACCGGCGCGTCGGAAGCCAACCTGTCCCTGTCGCAGCAGCGGGCGCGCACCACGGCCCAGGCGCTGGCGGCCGCAGGCTTTCCGACGCCGGCCTTTGATGTCGCGGCGGGCGGCGACCAGAATGCGGTGACGGACGCGGGCGCGGCCGAACCCTTGCGTCGCCGCACCGAGATCGTGATCGCCGCACGACCGCACTGAGCCGCGACGCCGCCGCCGGTGGCGCGGCGGGTGCGCGACCTCTAAGTTGCAGGCCGGTTCTCCAGCGTCCGGATCCTGCGTCTTGCGCCTCGCCTGTCTTCTTTTCGGTCTGCTGACGGCGGTCCTGGGCTTCGCTGCGCCGACGCAGGCCCAGCCCGCGCGCACCGAGCGCATCGAGGCCGAACTGGTCTCCATGAGCGCCTGGGCCGCCCCCGGCTCGACCGTCGTGGTCGCGGTGCGCCAGGACATCGCCGAAGGCTGGCACACCTATTGGCGCAATCCCGGCGACTCGGGCGGGGCGACCACGCTGGCGTGGCGCCTTCCCCCGGGCGTCGAGGCCGGCCCGATCCTGTGGCCCCTGCCGACGCGCCAGCGGCTGATGAGCCTGGTCAACTACGGCTACAAGGGCGAGGTCTTCCTGCCGGTGACGCTGAGCGTGCCGGCGTCCGCCGCCGTCGGCTCGACCCTGAACCTGTCGGTCGAGGCGACCTTTCTGGTGTGCAGCGACACCCTGTGCGTGCCCGAGCCGCTGACGCTGAGGCTGGCCCTGCCGGTGCGAGACGGCGCGGCGCCCCTGGCGCGTCCGTGGGGCGAGAGGGTCCGGCAGGTCGTCGAGGCCGCGCCTCGCCCCGCCGCCATCGCCGCCCGGGCCACGCGCGACGGCGGCCGCCTGACCCTGACGGCGACGGGCGGTCCCCTGGCGGGCGAGCCCCTGCGCCAGGCCTGGTTCTTTCCCTACGACGGCGACGTCATCGACCATGCGGCGGCCCAGCCGGGCCAGGCGGGGCCGGACGGGGTGCGCCTGTCGCTGACGCCCCGACCCGGCGAGGCCCAGGTCTTGTCCGGCGTGCTGGCCACCGATCGCGGGGCCTGGGAGATCACGACGACGCCCGGCGAGGCGCTGCCCGGCGCAACCGGCGGGCCGGACCTTCAGCCCTGGTCCGACGAGCCGGCCCGGACCGCCCCCCAAGGCGCGGCTGCGGTTCTCCAGGCGCTGGGACTGGCTTTCCTGGGCGGGCTGGTGCTGAACCTGATGCCCTGCGTCTTTCCGGTGCTGGCCATGAAGGCGGCGGCGCTGTCGGCGGCGGCGCATGAGCCTCGCCGGGCGCGGCGCGACGGCCTGGCCTTTCTCGCGGGCGTGCTTGCGACCTTTGTTCTGCTGGCCGGGCTGCTGCTGGCGCTGAGGGCGGGCGGGGCGGCGATCGGCTGGGGCTTTCAGCTGCAGTCGCCGGCCGTGGTGGCGGGCCTGTCGCTGCTGATGCTGGCGGTGGCGCTGAACCTGTCGGGCGTCTTTCACATGGGCGGCGGTCTTCAGTCGCTGGGCGCCGGGCGCTGGAGCGGCGATCACGCGGGCGGCGCCTTTCTGACCGGCGCGCTTGCGGTGGTGGTGGCGGCGCCCTGCACCGCTCCCTTCATGGCCGCGGCTCTCGGCGCCGCGCTGGTGATGCCGTGGCCGGCGGCGCTGGCGGTGTTTCTGGCCCTGGGGCTGGGACTGGGGCTGCCCTATCTGCTGGTCAGCCTGTCGCCCGGCCTGCTGAGGCGCCTGCCGCGCCCCGGCCCGTGGATGGAGCGGCTGAAACAGGTCCTTTCCCTGCCGATGTACGCCGCCGCCGCCTGGCTCTTGTGGGTGTTCGCGCGCCAGGCCGGACAGCCCGCCCTGATCCTGCTGCTTGTGGCGAGCCTGGCCGCAGCCCTCGGCCTGTGGTTGACCGGGCGGGTGCAGAGCCGCCGGGCGCAAGGACGCGGGAGCCGGAGCCTCGCCGCCGCCGGCCTGGCGACCCTGGCGCTGGGCGTCGGCGTCGCCGGCGTGGCCGCCTCGCAAGCCGAGCCGCCGGCGGTGTCGGAATCCGGGCCGCTGCACGCCCGCCCGTGGTCGCCGGGAGCGGTGGCCGAAGCGCGCGCCGCCGGCCAACCGGTGCTGGTCAACTTCACCGCCGACTGGTGCGTCACCTGCAAGATCAACGAGCGCGCGGCCCTGTCGTCGCGCAAGGTCGCCGAGGCGCTGGAGGCGGCGGACGGCGTCTATCTGGTCGCCGACTGGACCCGCCGCGACGACGCCATCACGCGGGAGTTGGAGGCGCGCGGCCGCTCGGGCGTGCCCCTGTATCTGCTGTATCCGGCGGGCGGCGGCGAGCCGCGCGTGCTGCCGCAGCTGCTGACCGAAGGCCTGGTCGTGGATGCGCTGAAAGCGGAGTAAAGGCGGCTTGTTCGCGCCTCCTTTTTCAGCCGTTACCCTCGCCCTTGTGGCGAGGATCCAGACTCCCGGTTCACCCGGCGGTTCACGGCCTCACCCACCGGGAGTCTGGATCCTCGGGACAAGCCCGAGGATGACGAACACGAGGGCGGAGAGGGCTTGAGTCTACACCGGCGGGGCGGGCGGGGCGGTGATGACCTCGACGTTGTCGTTCAGCAGGTAGGACAGTTCCGACAGGGCCGTGGCGCGGCCGCCGTCCGAGCGGGCCGCCTCCACCGCCGCGATCTTCTTCGGCATGTCCTCGGAGATGCCGCGCAGGATGCACTTCAGGTCGCCGTCGGTGCCCCGCTCCTTCAGGATCAGGTGCCCCTGCATGTCCAGGGCGGCCAGCCGTTCGGCCTCGCCCCTGAAGACGGTGTAGGGCTCGGCGGCGAAGAAGCCCGGCGCATTGGCCGCGCCCGAAGCGGCCCAGCCATCGACCTGGGCCTTCAGCCGTTGCGAGCGGGCGATGATGTCGGCGAACAGCGGCTCGGCCGAGACGGAAACGGGCGCGCCGGCTTCCGCCGCCGGCTGCGCGGCGGCGAGCGCCACGGCGGGGTCGGCGGTCATCAGGGCGATGGCGAGGGCGAGGCCGCAGGACATGGCGATTGTTCCTTTTCGCGTTAGAACCCGCTTACGCCTCAACCGTAAACGAGGCCTTGACCATAACGCCGCGCCGGAGACGCAGATGACCAAGACGCCCCAACAGGCCTGGAGCGCCTTCGACGCCGCCGCGAGCGAAGCCGCGTCGGCCCGCATCGTCGATCAGTTCGCGGCCGATCCCGAGCGGGTGTCGCGCATGACGACGGAAGCCGCCGGCCTCCATCTGGACCTGTCGAAGCAAAGCTGGACGAAAGCCGCGTTCGAGGCCTGCCTGGATCTGGCGCGCGCCGTCGATGTGGAGGGTCGCCGCGCCGCCCTGTTCGCGGGCGAGGCGGTGAACCTGACCGAGGGCCGGGCGGTGCTGCATCCCGCCCTGCGCGCCGGTGCGGGCGCGGACTTCCGTGCGCTGGGCGAGCCGGTGTCGGCCGAGGTGGACCGGGTCCGCGCGGACATCCGCGCCTATGCCGAGGCGGTGCGGTCCGGCGAATTGCGGGGCGCGACCGGTGAGCGGTTCACCGCCATCGTCCATGTCGGCATCGGCGGATCGGACCTGGGGCCGCGTGTGGTGTGGGATGCGCTGCGTCCGCTGGAGCCCGCCATCGACCTGCGCTTCGTCGCCAACATCGACCCGCGCGACATGGCCGAGGCCCTGACGGGGCTCGATCCCGCGACCACGCTGGTGGTGGTGGTGTCCAAGACCTTCACCACCCAGGAGACCCTGGCCAACGCCGAGGCCGCCAAGGCTTGGCTACAAGCCGCCCTGCCCGTGGAAGGCATGACCAACCACTTCATCGGCGTCACGGCCGCGCCGGAGAAGGCGGAGGCGTTCGGCTGCGGGCGCACGTTCGCGTTCAGGGACTGGGTCGGCGGGCGCTATTCGCTGTGGTCGGCGGTCAGCCTGTCGTGCGCGGTGGCGCTGGGGCCGGACGTGTTCGAGGCGATGCTGGCGGGCGCCCGTGAGATGGACGCGCACTTCGTCTCGGAGCCGCTGGAGCGGAACGCGCCGGTGCTGCTGGCGCTGGCCCAGGTGTTCAACGTCGACGGACTGCATCGGCCGGCGCGGACGGTCGCGCCTTACGCCCACGCGCTGCGCCGCCTGCCGTCCTTCCTGCAGCAGTTGGAGATGGAGTCCAACGGCAAGCGGGTGCGGCGCGACGGCTCCGACGTTCAGCGCCAGACCTGCCCGGTCGTGTTCGGAGAGCCCGGCACCAACGGCCAGCACGCCTTTTTCCAGCAGATCCACCAGGGGCCGCAGGTGGTCCCGGCCGAGTTCGTGGTGGTCCGCAGCAGCCACGCCGAGGCGCCCGAAAGCCCGCTGTGGTCCAACGCCCTGGCCCAGATGCAGGCGCTGATGCTGGGCAAGACGGCCGAGGCGGCGCGGGACGAGATGCTGGCGGGTGGAATGGATGCGGCCGAGGCGGACCGACTGGCCCCGCACCGCGCCTTTCCCGGAAACCGGCCGTCCACCGCCATCGTCATGGATCGGCTGACGCCGCGGACGCTGGGCGCGCTGCTGGCGCTGTATGAGCACAAGACGTTCGTGGAAGGCGTGATCTGGGACATCAACAGCTTCGACCAGTGGGGCGTCGAGCTGGGCAAGGTGCTGGCCAGGGCGATCCTGACCGACGTGAAGGCGGGCGCGCCGTCCGATGGACTCGATCCGTCCACGGCGGCCCTGCTGACACGGCTGATGGGCTGAACAAAGAAAGGGCGCCGCCTTCCGGCGACGCCCCTTCGATCTTTAAGGCTGCGACCGGCTTACCAGCGACGGTCGTAGCGGTAGTCGCGGTCGCGGCGGTAATCGCGACGGTCGCGGTCATAGTAGCGGCGGTCGTAGCCGGCGTTGTAGCGGTTGTCGTACCGGTAGTTGTAGCCGTTGTTGTATCGACGATCGTAGCGGTTGTCGTAGCGGCGATCGCGATCGTTGGCGCTGAGGGCGCCCACCGCACCGCCGGCCAGCGCACCGCCGGCGATGTAGCGGCCGTCGCCGTTGCCGACCAGGGCGCCGGCGATGCCGCCGACCACCGCGCCCACCACCGTGTTGCGCGTGGTGCGCTCGCCGCGATCGTGATCCCGGTCGCGCCAGCTCTGGGCCGAGGCCGGAGCCGCCATCAGACCCAGGGCGATGACCGGGGCGACAACAGCCGAAGTGATGGTGATGGTCTTGGACATGACGTCCTCCTGTTGATCCGTTGTGACCCTTGTAAGGGGGTCAGCCTGAACGACCCCGTTGGGAAATGTTCATCGGGCGTTCATCGCCGCGGCCTTGACGGCGAAGGGGGCTCCGCCTACCTCCCGCTCGCGCTGGCACTCCCTCGTTCCGATTGCCAAATCGGTGGCGGGAGCCGGCGAAAACCGTTCACCTCGCCCCCAACGGGGCATCCAGGGAGAGAGACCGATGGCGTTTCGTCCGCTCGGCGACCGCGTGCTGGTCAAGCGCGTTGAAGAAGAATCCAAGACCAAGGGCGGGATCATCATCCCCGACACCGCCAAGGAAAAGCCCCAGGAAGGCGAAGTCGTCTCCGTCGGCCCCGGCGCCCGCGACGACAAGGGCGTGGTCAACGCGCTGGAGCTGAAGGCCGGCGACCGCATCCTGTTCGGCAAGTGGTCGGGCACCGAGGTCAAGATCGACGGCGACGACCTGATCATCATGAAGGAATCCGACGTCCTGGGCGTGCTGTCCTAAGCACCCGCCGTTCGGCTTTTTCTTCAACTCAATCCATTAGATAGGAGCAGCCCGCATGGCCGCTAAGATCGTAAACTTCAACACGGACGCGCGCGACAAGATGCTGCGCGGCGTCAACGTCCTCGCCAACGCCGTCAAGGTGACCCTGGGGCCCAAGGGCCGCAACGTCGTGATCCAGAAGTCCTTCGGCGCCCCGCGCTCGACCAAGGACGGCGTCTCGGTGGCCAAGGAAATCGAGCTGGAAGACGCCTTCGAGAACATGGGCGCCCAGATGATCCGCGAAGTCGCGTCCAAGACGAACGACAAGGCGGGCGACGGCACCACCACCGCGACGGTTCTGGCCCAGGCCATCGTCCAGGAAGGCCTCAAGGCCGTGGCCGCCGGCATGAACCCGATGGACCTGAAGCGCGGCATCGACAAGGCCGTGACCCTGGTCCTGGAAGAGATCAAGACCAACTCCAAGCCGGTCTCCAACAACTCGGAAATCGCCCAGGTCGGCACCATCTCGGCCAACGGCGATAGCGAAATCGGCGAGCTGATCGCCCAGGCCATGGCCAAGGTCGGCAACGAAGGCGTCATCACCGTCGAGGAAGCCAAGACCGCCGACACCACCGTCGACGTCGTCGAAGGCATGCAGTTCGACCGCGGCTACCTGTCGCCCTACTTCATCACCAACGCCGACAAGATGGAGGCGGTCCTCGAAGAGCCGCTGATCCTGCTGTTCGAAAAGAAGCTGACCAGCCTGCAAGCCATGCTGCCGATCCTGGAAGCCGTGGTGCAGTCGGGCCGTCCGCTGCTGATCATCGCCGAGGACATCGAAGGCGAGGCCCTGGCCACGCTGGTGGTCAACAAGCTGCGCGGCGGCCTGCGCGTCGCGGCCGTCAAGGCTCCGGGCTTCGGCGACCGCCGCAAGGCCATGCTGGAGGACATCGCCATCCTGACGGGCGGCCAGGTCATCTCCGAAGACCTCGGCATCAAGCTGGAAAGCGTCACGCTCGACATGCTCGGCAAGGCCAAGAAGGTCTCGATCACCAAGGACGACACCACCATCGTCGAAGGCGTCGGTGAAAAGGACGGCATCGAGGCCCGCGTCGCCCAGATCAAGCGCCAGATCGAGGACACCACCTCGGACTACGACAAGGAAAAGCTGCAGGAACGTCTGGCCAAGCTGGCCGGCGGCGTCGCGGTTCTCCGCGTCGGCGGCTCGACCGAAGTCGAAGTGA
>JAEYAO010000008.1 GCA_023456105.1 Pseudomonadota bacterium
TTGGCGACGCGGTCAACGGCCTCGCGCTTGAAAGAATCCGGAAAGTTCCGGCGTTGAACACTCATCAGACACTCCTCTCCAGCTCCGAAAAGCTAGCATGGGTGTCCACCAAACCGAGGGAGGATCAGTTGGTTCTCTCGGCGCAACCGCAGGGAGCGAGGCGATGGGCAAGGCGTTCCGCCTCTTGCAGCAGCCAGATCGTGTGCGGGCTCGGTCGATCCCGCCCGGCCCGGTCGTGTGGTCATCTTGTTCTATGTCACAGGGTGAACCGTATCAAAGCGCGCAGAGAGCGGGGCGCTCCGGGGAAGATCCACAGGCGGCTATAGGAGCTGGCGGCGTAGTGCTCGTCCAACAGGTTGTCCGCCTCGAGCCGCACAGCCACGCGATCCGTCAGGGTGTAATCGACCGCGGCCTTGACCTTCCAGTAGGCGGGAAGCTGAACGCCGCTTCCGTCCAGGCCCGCGACGCGATCTCCGGTGTAGGCCGCGCCGGCCGTGAGCGACCAATCTCGGCCGGCAGGCGTCGTGAACCGGCCAATGGCGTACATCGAACCGGAGTGATCGGGCACATTCAGCACGGCGTCGGTCGCAAAGGCGGAGTCGTCTGCCTTGGCCTCGGTGAAGGCGTAGTTGGCGACGACCCGCCACGTCTCGCTGACTCGCACCGAGGCGTCGAACTCGACGCCCCGACTGATCAGCTTGCCGACCGGCGCCAGGTAGTTCGCATCCACTGGATCGGTGGTCAGGATGTTGCTCTTCTCGATCTCGAACAGCGTCGCAGCGATGTCGACGCCCGGCCAAGCGCCCTTGATCCCGACCTCGTACCCGGAGCCTGTTTCGGGTGCGAAGCCGCCTCCGCTGCGGCCCGTGCCTGAATTGAGCACGAACGATTCGCCGTAGCTGGCGTGGACGCCTACGGTCTCCGTCAGACGGTAGCGTGCGCTGAAGCGATAGTTGACGGGGTTGTCAGCGGCCTCTCCGACCGCCCCGGTCCGGGTGTTGCGGATCGTCTGGGTGAAGTCGTCGTAGCGGACGCCGGCGAGCAGGCTGAGGCGGCCCGTCGCCTCCCACAGATCCTGAGCGTATAGAGTGACGACCTTGCGCCTCTCCAGATTGTCGGTGAACGGCAGCGGATCCGGCGCCGGGGAGCCGTACACCGGATTATAGATGTCAATGCCGTAGGGCCGTTCGGCCGTCGGATTGATCCGCAGCCAGCGCTCGCCATACTCCAGCGTATAGGCCTTCACACCGAAGCCGAGCCGGTGGAGGCTTGCACCCGCCTGCACCCGACCGTTCAACTCCAGACGCCCGGACAGATCCTCGACAGTGAAGTCGCGGCCCCGGCGCTGGCGCCACAGGGTGTCGCCGACCAGTCGCGAGTGATCGCTGGAGTAGCCTTTCAGCGTGCCGCCGCGCCAGGCGAGGCCGCCGTTGAGGCTCCAGTCGTCGGTGATGCGGTATTCGCCCGTGACCTGGTGTCGTTCGTTGATGAATCGGGTCACGCCGTCGTTCGGCTCTCCGAAGTAGCTGAAGCGCGGCAAGGCCAGGGCGTCGCCGTCCACGGCCGGAAGACCGCGGTCGAACAAGGTGTCGAAGGTCGTGAACTCGCCCACATAGGTCAGGCGCAGGTCATCGCTGGGACGCCAGGTCAGCGACGGCGCAAGGGCGATCCGTCTCAGCCCCACATGGTCGCGCCAGCCATCGCTGGTTTCCACGGCCGCGGCGACCCGCGCGGCCAAGACGTCGTTCAGCGGCCCTGTCAGATCAAGCTCGGCGCGGGCCAGTTCGAACGATCCCGCCGTCAGCGTCAGACCGGCTTCATTGGAAAAGCGCGGCGTCTTGGACACGATGTTGACGCGACCGGCGGGATCGATGTCGCCGAACAAGGCGCCGGCCGGTCCTTTCAGAATCTCGATCCGTTCAGCCGTGGCTGGGTCTCTCGGCGGCGCCATGCCCCGGTTCGCCAGGAAGCCGTCGACGTAGTACTCGGCCCCGCCGTCCGGCGTGCCCAGAAAGCCGCGAATGGCGAAGTTGTCCATGACCCCGCCGCGGTTGTTCTGCTGACTGACGCCGCTGACCAGCTCCAGCATCCACAAGGCGCGTGGCGCCCACCGCCTGCAGCAGATCTGCTTCGATCGAGCGGCTGGACGGCGACATCCGCTCCGTCACCGCTCCTGCTCCCAAGGTCCCATCCCTCCGCCCCGCGCGTCGGCCCAGCACCACGATCTCATCAAGGGCCTGCGCCTGGGGTCGCCCGCCCTGCGGCTGGACAGCCGCCGAAGGCGCGGCGGCGGTCAGCAGGCACAGGCCAGCGCAGCTCGACAGGAGGAACAAGGGGAGGCTCCGTTGAAATGTTATCCTGTATCGGCTAGTCGCTCGGTCGTGATGATGTCAACACCCGCCACGCTTGTCGCCGCCGACCCCTGTTCCGCTCCAGGCGCTAAAACGCTCGCCCCACGCATCCAGTCCATAGATGCGCTGCGGGGTCTGGTCATCCTGCTGATGCTGGTCGATCACACGCGGGAGTTCTTCTTCATCCACGCCCAGGTCTCGGACCCCATGGACGTGGGCACGACCGCGCCGGCCTTGTTCTTCACGCGCTTGGCGGCGCACCTGTGCGCGCCGGTGTTCGTGGCGCTGACGGGGCTCGGCGCCTGGCTTTACGGATCGAAGAAGGGCGGCGCGGCCGCAGCTTCCGGCTTTCTGTTCAAGCGCGGCCTGTTCCTGGTCCTGCTGGAGCTGACGGCGGTCAACTTCGCCTGGACGTTCTCGCTGACGCCGCCGACCGTGTTCCTGCAGGTGATCTGGGTGATCGGCCTGTCGATGATTGCGCTGGCGGCGCTTGTGCATCTGCCCCGCGGCTGGCTGATCGCTGTGGGCGTGATCATCGTGCTGGGCCACAACCTTCTTGATCCGATCAACTTCGTCGAAGGTCAGCCTGGTCACACCCTGTGGGCCATCCTGCACGATCGAGGCTTCATCGACCTGCCATGGGGCGGGCAGGCGCGCACCTCGTAACCGCTGCTGCCGTGGATCGGCGTGGCGGCGCTGGGTTACGCGGTCGGCCCCTGGTTCGCGGGCGAAGCCGCGTCGCGTCGGCGCCGGCTGCTGACCGCAGGCGCCATCATGCTCGGGATGTTTGTGGTTCTGCGCTGCGTCAACCTCTACGGCGATCCGACGCCCTGGTCCGTCCACCCGGACGCGCTTCGCTCGGCGATGAGTTACCTGAACCTGACCAAGTATCCGCCCTCAGCAGATTTCCTCTTGCTGACCCTAGGCGTGGGCGTGCTGGTCCTTGCGGCGCTGGAGCGGACCTCCGCGCGTGTGGTGCGCCTGGTGGCGGTCTTCGGCGGCGCTCCCTTGTTCTTCTATCTGATCCACCTGTACGCTCTGCACCTGCTCCACCTCGCCGCGCTTTCGCTGCTTGGGGTCAATCGGGGCGACACATTCGGCGTGCCCGCAGTGGGATGGCTCTGGCTTGTTGCGGCGATCCTGGCCGTTCCCTGCTGGTTTGCATGCCGTTGGTTCGCAGGCGTCAAGCGCAACAGCCAACGGGCCTGGCTCAAGTACCTGTGAGCACCGCCGCAAGCTTTCGAGCACCGCAACTGTTCAACAGCTAAGCGCCAGCGTCGTCCGCCGAGACATTATTTCCGAGTGACCTGGTGCAAAGCGACATCCTCGAAGACGCTCCTTACGATGGGTGATCCTCGACTCCGTGACGCCTAAGGGATGCGCTCTCCTGCCTGATGGTGAAGGGCGGACGCATGGCGAGGCCTCATGGGCGTTCCTCTTTGACGCTCGCAATTCGGCTGGGCCCCGCGATCCAACCCTCGTTCAGGCGTCGGCCAACACGCCGTCGATCCCTGACGCGCCCACATTCTCCACACAACCAGAGTTAGCACGGGCTGAGAGGCGCAGGGTGTCGTGTGCTGTCCGGCCGAGGCTCGGCGAAACGGCTGCGTGCAAACCGGTGTTTAACGATCTTCCATGCACAACCACAGGTGGTGCTGGGGGAAGGTCATGCGCGTCAGGGGTTGGAAGAGGGGTCTAGGGGACGACGGCGGGGCGGCGGCGGTGGAGTTCGCGCTGATCGGACCTTTGTTCGTTTTGCTTCTGGCTGGGGTGGTGGTCTACGGCGGCTGGCTGTGGCTGGCGCAGTCCGTGCAGTCGGTGGCGTCTGAAGCCGCGCGGGCGGCGGTGGCGGGACTGGACCACGAGGAGCGGCGGCTTCTGGCGCAGAGCGAGGTGCAGGAAGGGCTGTCCCACGCCTCGCGGGTGCTGGACGCCGATCACCTAAGCACCCGCATCGTCAGCGACGACCAGCGCGTGGAGGTGGTGCTGGTCTATGACGCCAGCGAGCACCCGATCCTGCAGCTGATGAACCTGGTGCCGGGACCCTCGCGGCGGATCGAGCGACGCGCGGTGGTGCGCGTGGGCGGCTACTGAGTGAGGCGGCGGAGCGGGCGCGGCGGGTCCTGGCTGGCGGACCAGGGCGGCGGGGTGGGGTTGATGGGCGCGGCGGGGCTGGCCCTGCTGAGCCTTCTCGCAGCGATGGTGATCGACCTGGCCTTTCTGGAGATGGAGGGACGCCGGTTGCAGTCCGCCGCGGATCTGGCGGCCCTGTCGGCGGCGCGGGACCTGGACCGCGCGGCGGCGGCGGCGGCGGCCACGGCGCGCGACAATCTTTCGGGACCCCTGCGCGACGCCCATGCGGTGGAGACGACCACCGGCGCCTATGATCCCGATCCCCGAACCCCTCCGCGCCAGCGCTTTCGCGCCGGGGCGGGCTCGCCCAACGCCGCGCGGGTGCGGCTCTCGGGGCCGGCGTCCCTGCATTTCGGACGGGTGATCCTGGGGCGGGACAGCGTGATGCTGAGCCGTCAGGCCACGGCCGCGAGGCCGCATCGGGAAACCGCCGCCTTTTCCATCGGCTCGCGTCTGGCGCGGCTGGACGGCGGCCTCGCGAACCAGCTGCTGCACGCGCTTACCGGCGCCAAGGTGCAGCTGTCGGCGGCGGACTACCGCTCGCTGGCGGAGGCGCGGATCAGCCTGTCGGACGCCCTGGACGCGCTGGCGACCGAGGCGGATCTGCGGGCCGGCGACTACGCCCGGTTGGCCGACGCCCAGATCGAGGCGGGCCCGGTGCTGCGCCGGCTCGCGGCGATGACGCCGCCGGGGGCCGCCTCGACGCTGAACCGGCTGGCCACGGCGGCGGGCGGCATGCGGCTGAAGGCCGGCGATCTGATCGGTGTGGACGCCTCGGCGCCGCACGGTCTGAAAGGCGCGGCGAGCGCGCAGGTCTCGGCCCTGGACCTCGCTATGGCCATGCTGGAGATCGGCGGCGGCGAGCGGCAGGCGGCGCTGGATCTAGCGGTCCCGTCCGGGCTTGCGGACGTTCGCGTCATGCTGGCCATAGGCGAACGGCCGGTGAACAGCCCATGGCTCGCGGTCAGCGACAGGGGCGAGCCGACGATCCGCACGGCGCAGGTCCGGCTGTTCGTGATGGCGACGACCAGCCAGGCCCTGGCGCTGCTCGGTCGGGTGGAACTGCCGCTGCTCGGTCGGGTGGAACTGCCGCTGATCGTCGAGGCGGCGCCGTCCGAGGCGCGGTTGGCGGACATCCGCTGCACGCCCGATGCCGAGGTGCGGCTGGACGTGCGGCCGGGCGTGGCGCGGGTGATGGTGGGCCGGGCGGACGCAAGGGCCCTGCGCGACTTCTCCACGCCCCTGTCGAGCCGATCGACCCAGCTGGCGTCGCTGGCCGGCATCGCCACGGTCAAGGGGCGCGCCGAGGTGACGGCGGCGGACGCCGGCTTTCAACCCACGACCTTCTCCGCCGCCGACATCGCCCGGCAGCGCGTGCGCACGGTTCAGTCGCGCGCCTTCGCCAGCGGGGCTGTGACCAGCCTGCTTCAGCGGCTGGACCTGGAGGTGACGGCGCTAGGCCTGGGGGTCGATGTCGGCGCGATCAGCCAGGCGGTCGGGCTGCTGCTGACGCCGCTGGGGCCCGTGCTCGACGGCGTGCTGAACAGCGTGCTGGCGCTCCTGGGCCTGCACCTCGGAGAGGCGGACGTGACGGTCCACGGCGTGTCCTGCCCGCGCGGCGGCGCGGCGCCGCCGGTGCTGGTCGGATGAAGGACCTGGGTCTCAGCCGCGGGCGGCGCGCAGGCCGTCGGCCGAGGCCTGCTGCAGCGCCGGACGCTTCTGGCCGCCGGCGGCGATGATGCGGTCGATGCGAGACTTTTCGGCGCGGAAGGCGGCGAGATCGGCGCCCGACAGTTCGGAGCCTTCCTGCGTCTTCACGCCCGCCGGATTGATCCGCTGGCCGTTGCGCCACAGCTCATAGTGCAGGTGCGGGCCGGTGGAGGCGCCGGTGGAGCCCACATAGGCGACGACCTGGCCCTGGCTGACTCGCTGCCCGGCGCGGATGCCCGAGCCGTAGCGCGACAGGTGACCGTAGCCGCTTTCCAGACCATTGGCGTGGCGGATGCGCAGCCAGTTGCCGTAGCCGCCCCAGCGGCGGGCCTCGACCACCACGCCGTCGGCGGGCGCCACGATCGGCGTGCCGGTCCCGGCGGCGAAGTCGATGCCCTGGTGCATCTTCTTGTAGCCGGAGATCGGGTGGGTGCGGAAACCGAAGTTGGACGACACGCGACGGAAGCTTTGCAGCGGCGTGCGCATCATGGCCGAGCGCAGGTTCTTGCCCTCGGCGTCGAAGAACTGGGCTTCCTTCGCGCCGGCCGGCTGGAAGCGGTAAAAGGTGCGGCCGCGCAGTTCGGCGTAGAGCAGGTCGCCGGCCGCGACCACGCGGCCGGCCTCGGTGATCTCGCGGTCGAACACCAGGGTGAATTCGTCGGAGGCGCGGATGTCGCGCTGCATGTCGAACTTGGTGGCGAACAGGCGGCTGGCGGCGCGCACGATGCTGGACGTGGCGCCCAGCTCCCGGGCGCTGGAGGACAGCGAACGCTCCACGTCGCCCTTCAGCACCACCGTCTCGTGAGCGACCTTTTCCTCAAGCGAGCGCAGGCGCAGGGCGCCGTCGAAGCTGCGCGACACCGTCAGCTGGCTGGCGGGGCCCGTGCGCATGGTCAGGCCGATCAGGCGGGCGTCGCCGCGGCCGTCGCGCGGCTTGGCGATGGCGGTCTCGAACTTCAGGCCGGCGCGCAGATCGGCGAGGTCAAAGGCGCCGGCCACGGTGGCGGCGACGGCGCTGGCTTCCTCGGAGGTGACGCCGGTGCGGCGCACGGCGTCCTCGAAGCTTTCGCCGCGACGGATCTGGACGGGGACGGCTTCCGGAGCGGTCAGGCCCTGCGGCGCACCGGCGGCGGCGAAGGCCTGGGCCTCCAGGCTGTCCATCTGGGCGGCCGTGACGACCGGAACTTCTTCGGCCTTGGCGGGTTCATAAGCCCGTCCCGCCAGCAGGGCCACGGTGACCGCGGCGGCTGTGGTGAGCAGATGCGGCGCGAGGCGCGTCGGCTGGCGGCGTGGGTCGAACTGAGCCATCGGTCCCCGTCGGTTTGCGACGCCGCGCGGCGCCCAATCGGTCACTATCAAGGACGCGCTCAACTCAGGCCCCGAGCGCGAGACGCGTCCTATATCGCGCCTGTCTCACTTTGGGAAGCAGATCGTTACAAAGGGTTAAGACGCCGGTCTTCACTCGCGAAGAACCCGGTCGGGAAGCGGTTCAGGGCGGTGATCCGCCGGGCGCCCGAATGTCGCCGCGCTTGGCGGCAACGCTTTGCAAACCGTTACGTCCTAGCGACAGAGTCCCTGTCGTGAGCTCCATGCCCGTCATGGCGACGCCGAAGACCTGTCGCCCCTGAGAAAGGCCGCGTGTTGACCGAGACGCCGGCGACCCAGCCCGCCCGACGCCCCCGCGCCCCGCGCGCGCTGACCGCGATCGCCACGGCGGCGGCGGTTCTGCTTGTGCTGCTGGCGCTGGCCTATCTGAACCGCCGGATCGCCGCGCGCGAGGTGCTGGTCGGATGGCTGGAACGTCAGGGCGTGCCCGCCGAGGTCGAGGTGGAAAGGATCGAGCTGGACGGCTTTGTCGGTCGCATCCGCATCGGCGATCTCCGCAACCCCGACGTGGTGGTGGAGCGGGTGGAGGTCGACTACGCCGTCGGCGCGCCCTGGTCGCGCGAAGGTCTTGGCGTCACGCCCAGTCGAATCCGCCTGTTGCGGCCGGTGGTGCGGGCGAGCTGGCGCGAAGGCGAGCTGTCGCTCGGATCGCTGGATCCCTTGGTGGAGCGCTTCACCGGCCGGCCGCCGCGCCCGGATTCGCGCGCCCCGCTGGTGATCGTCGAACAGGGACGGCTGAGGCTCGATACCGAGTACGGCCCGGTCGAGGCGCGCGGCGACGCCCGAATGGAGGACGGCAAGCTGATGCGGCTGGTCGCCCGCATGCCGGCGGCGGCGCTGAAAAGCGGATCGACGGAGGCCCACGGCCTGTCCGGCGACGTCGACCTGACCACACGCGGGGACCGGATCGCCTTGAGGCTCAACGCCGCGGCGACCGGATTCGGCGCCAAGGGGGCCGGCGGCGACGGCGCGCGCCTCAGCCTCTCCGGCGATCTGCCCTATCCCGACCTGAAGGGCCGCAGGGGCGATGGGCGCGCGGTGATCGAGGCGGCGCTGGAGGCGGATCGATTGTCGGTCGGCGGGACGCGCATGACCGAGGCGGCCGTGCGCACCCGCTTCGACGGCGCGACCAGCGGCTGGCTTGAGGCCTTTCGCCTGGCGGGCCGCACGACCACGACGCTGACTGCGGACGAGATCGGCGGGGCGGCGCTTCAGGCGCGGGGCGCCGACATCCGCATCGAAGGCGACGCCGAACTGCGCCGCCCGTCCGAAGGTGCGCTGCGCTGGAGCGTGCGGGGCCCGATGCGGTTGAGGTCGGCGCGTCTGTCCACGTCGGGCGTGTCGATGGACGGGTTTGACGCCCGGTCGGGCGCTCTGGCGGTCGGCGGGCGCGGCGCGGCGTTGGAGGCCACGGGGCGCCTCGAAGCCGAGACGGATCGCTTCGTCTTCGGCGACCTGCGGCTGTCGCAGGCGCGGTCCGGCTTCGACCTGGATCTGGTGCAGGACGGAGGGCTGAGGCTGACGGCGGCGGGCTGCCTGTCGGCCGGTGACGGCGCCTGGCCACTGTTCGGCGCGCCGGAGCCGAAGGACCTGCCGGACTTGCGCGAGATGAAGCGGGCGCTGGGGTCCTTCGCCCTGTCGGTTCCGCGCTGGGCGGTGCAGGTGGGCCGGGCCGGTGTTTCGGTCAGCCTGAACCAGAACGCGACCCTGCGGCCGGCCAACGGCGGCGTCCTGACGGTCCAGCCCGCGCGTACGCCCGTCTATCAGGCCCGGCCGGGGCGGCTGGGCGGCGGCGCCCTGACCCTTGCGGCGACGCGCGGCCGGGGACTGCCGCAGATGCGGGCGGACGTGCCGTCCTGGCGGCTGACGCCGAACGGCTTCAAGGCCGAGGTCGATGCGCGCGCCGCGCTGGACTTCGATCTCGCGCGGGGCCTGACCGTTGAGACGCGCGGACGGCTGGCCAACGCCGCAGGACGCCTGACCTATGCGCCGCAGGGCTGTTCGGCCTTCACCTTGGAGCGCCTGGAGCTGGGCGAGAACGACGTCACGGCCGTGGCCGGAAACCTGTGCCCTGACGCCCGGCCGCTGCTGGCGGCGCAGAACGGCCGCTGGCGCGTCGTCGGCGGATTTGCACAGGTCAGAGGCCAGGCGCCGTTCCTGGGCATGGGTTTCGAGGAGGCGACGGGCGGCGTGACGGTCGACGGCGCGCGCGCCGGACTGTCGGCCGATGCGGACGTGAGGTCGGCCCGGGTCGAGGACGCCGTGACGCCGCGCCGGTTCAACCCCCTGTCGGCGAGGGGATCGGCCCGGCTCCGGTCGGAGCGATGGACCGGCGGCTTCGAACTGGCGTCCGGGCCTCATTCGATCGGTCGGCTGACCTTCCAGCATGACGGCGCGACGCGCACGGGTGGGCTGGAGATCAGCGCGCCGGAACTGACTTTCGCCGAGAACGGGCTGCAGCCGCAGACGCTGACGCCGCTGCTGGACGCCTTTGTGCAGTCCCCGGTGACCGGCTCGGTCCGCTTCGACGGCCGCTTCGGCTGGACCGACACGCCGGAAGAGGGAACCAGCAGCGGCCGGCTGGTGATCCCGAACCTCGACTTCACCAGCCCGGCCGGGCCGGTGAAGGGACTGACGGGCGAGATCGACTTCACCAGCCTCGCGCCCCTGATCACCGCGCCGAACCAGCGGCTGCGCGTCGCCAGCCTGGATGCGGGCGCGGACATCACCGATCTGGATCTGACCTTCGGGCTCGACGAGACGGCCGTGACGGTGGCCGGCGCGCGGGTCGCGGCCGGCGGCGGCGTGATCTCGGTGGAGCCGTTGTCGATCCCGCTCGACCCGACGCAGCCGTTCAGCGGGGTCATCGTGCTGGAGCGCGTGCAGTTGGGCGAGGTGGTCTCCGACGCCGGTCTGGACGACAAGGTGGAGCTGGATGCGGTGGTCTCGGGCCGCCTGCCGTTCGTGTCCGATCCCAAGGCCGGCGTGCGCATCACCGGCGGCGCGCTCCAGGCGGTGCAGCCGGGCCGCCTGTCGATCCAGCGCGAGGTGCTGAGCGATGTCAGCGCCGGCGGCGTGGGCGAGGACGTGCCGCCCGGCACGGTCGAGGACCTGGCTTATCAGGCAATGGAGGACCTCGCCTTCGACATGCTGACGGCCGACGTCAACAGCCTGGACGGCGGGCGCGCCTCCGTCGTCTTCCACATCAAGGGCCGCCACGATCCGCCGCAGCGGCAGGAGCTGCGCCTGACGCTGCGCGACCTGATCACGCGGGATTTCCTGAAGCGCCAGCTGCCCCTGCCGTCCGACACGGGCATCGACCTGACGCTGGACACCACGCTGAACCTGAACCAGCTGGTGTCGGACATCCTGGCGCTGAACCGCGCGCGCGCCGGACAGTCGGATGCGCCGACGCCATGATCATTCAGGCGGCGTTCACCCACGGCCGTGCTAGATCGCCTCAACCGAACCGAACCGGAGCCCCCGCAGCCATGACCCAGCGCCCGCTCGCTCTCGTCCTTCTGGGCGCCAGTCTCCTGACCGGCGGGGTTGTGGCCTGCGCCCCCACCATCAAGCTGGAGGTGGCGCCGATCCAGATCTATGCAAAACTCGACGCCGACGTGCGCGTTCGTCTGGATCGGGAGCTGCAGCAGCTGCTCCAAGAGAATCCGAACCTGTTTTGACGCCGTCTTTTCTGAAAGGGCAGGCTGAAATGACCTTCCGCAAGACCTTCGTGATCGCCGCCTCAATCCTCGCTTTGGGCGTGGCGGGCGCGGCCATCGCCCAGACCGGCGCCCAGAAGGCGCTGATCGACCAGGCCAAGAGCCAGGGCGTCGTCGGCGAGCAGGCCGATGGCTATGTGGGCTTCCGCACCGCCAGCAGCGATCCCGCCCTGCGTGCGGCGGTGGACGCCACCAACGCCGGCCGTCGCCAGGCCTACGCCCGCAGCGCGTCCGAAGCCGGGACCACCGCCGACGTGGCCGGCGCGCGCATGTTCGAGGGCCAGCTCTTGCCGCGCATCTCGTCGGGCCAGTGGTATCGCAACGCCCAGGGGCGGTGGGTCCAGCGTTAAGGCCGGCGGGCTGAGGCGGTGCCCGGCCCGGCGCGTCGCTTCCTGATCCGGCTGGCGTTGGCGGTGGCGATCAGCGCCGGCGCGACCTGGGCGCTCGGCGCCTTCTGGACGCTGATCGGCGGCGGCGCCATGTCGGTCCACGGCTGGATCGCTCTGGGGCTGGGCGTTCTCGGCACGCTGGGTCTAACCTGGGGCCTGATGACCCTGGCCTTTCGCTCCAGCCGCGAAGGCTGGGACGACGCCGTCGACAACACCTGCGATCCGGGGCGTCCCGAAGAGGAGGATCGTTAGGCGGCGCGTGCGGCGGCTCCCAGCGCGGGACGGAGCAGGCCTTCGCTCAGCGCGCGCACCACGGGCACGGCCACCGCGTCGCCGACCAATTTCAGACCGGCCGATTCCCGCGCCGGCAGGCGGTAGTCGTCGGGGAGGCCCATCAGACGCGCGCCCTCCCGCGCGTTCAGATAGCGGATGCGCACCTGTCCCTGTTCGACCGCCACCACATACTGGCGTGAGGAGCCGCCGGCGGGCGTACGCAGGCATCCCGCCAGACCGTCGAAGCGAAGCTCCAGCCTTTGCCGCTTCCCGTCCGCCTCGCGGCGGACCCGGCGATAGGCGGCGCCGACGCGGCGCTCGCCCGACGCCGACATCGCATCCAGCCTGCGTCGGTGGAGCGGCGAAAGCAGAGCCAGCAGAGCGTTGGCGCGCTCCCGGTCGAACCAGGCGCAGTCCGTCTCCGGCTCCAGCACCGAAGCCAGATCCGGATTGCGCAACGGCGGCGGGGTCAGCGACCACCAGCGCCAGCGCCGCCGCACTTGGTCGGGCAGAGCCTGCTGCGCCCCAACCAGCCGGGACGAGTGGAAGGGCGCGCGCGGCCCAGCCGAGACCGGACCCTCGAGGCTCTTCATGGCGACCACGAACAGCCGGGGCCGGGATTGCGGCAGCCACAGCGCCGCGTCCATCTCCAGCGCGCCGACGACATAGCCCAGATCGGTCATCGCCCGGCACACGGCGGCGAAGTCCGCCCCGCCGCCCGAGGTGAGCAGCCCGACCACATTTTCCAGCACGATCAGTCGAGGCGCACGACCTTGCGCGTCCAGCCCCTGCATCAGCCGCCAGAAGCCCCAAAAGGCGCCGGACCGACGCGCTTCCAGCCCGCCCCGGGCGCCCGCCAGACTCACGTCCTGGCACGGCGACGACGCCCAGCACAGATCGGGGCGGCCGGGCAGGTCGTCGGGCTCGAGTTTCCACACATCGCCTTGATGCAGCGGGACCTGCGGATGGTTGGCGGCAAACGCCGCCGTCTTGATCGGGTCGATGTCGTTGGCGAAACCGATGTCGAAATCGCCGGACAATCCGATCCCGGCCAGGCCGCCGCCGGCGAAGAACTCATAGGCGACCGGTCGAATCGACATGTATTCAGCTATAGCGCAGCATGCGACATCGCACAGCGCAGGAGGAGTTCGCCGTGTTTCGCCTTTCGATCGGCCTCGCCGCCGCCCTGACGCTGGCCGCCTGCTCGGACAATGAAGCGCCGCAGTCGGTCGAGGCTCCGGCGGCGGAGCCTGCGGTGCTCGGCGGGGTGAACCTGGATCAGCCGGTGCGGGCGGTGGGGACCGAGCCGTTCTGGGGCGTGTCGATCGATACGGAGGCCGTGGTCTACTCCGGCGTCGACCAGGCCGAGCGGCGAGGCGCGAACGACGGAGTGGTGGTGCAGGGCACCACCGCGACCTGGAGCGTCCAGCCGGCGCAAGGCCAGCCCTTCACCGT
The DNA here is from genome assembly GCA_023456105.1 of Pseudomonadota bacterium. Lineage (GTDB taxonomy): Bacteria > Pseudomonadota > Alphaproteobacteria > Caulobacterales > Caulobacteraceae > Brevundimonas. Next base: position 13,420 of record JAEYAO010000008.1, read on the forward strand.
CACCCTGATGGCCACCGAATGTTCGGACGGCATGAGCGACCGGCTGTATCCGCTGACGGCCCTGGTCGAGATGGGCGAGACGCGGCTGAACGGCTGCGCGGCGCCCGCCGCCGCCCTTTTGCAGGAACAGGCGGCCGGCTGATCCGCCGCCGGGACGCTCCCATGTCGATGCCTGAACCCTCGTCGCGCCCGCGCTCGGCCTACCGCTTCTATGTGCTGGGCGTGCTGATCGTCGTCTATGCGCTGAACTTCATCGACCGGCAGATCATCGGCATCCTGGCCGCGCCGCTGAAGGCCGAGTTCGACCTGTCCGACACCCAGTTCGGCCTGTTGGGCGGCATCGCCTTCGCCAGCGTCTATTCGACCCTGGCCATTCCGCTGGCGTGGCTGGCGGATCGCACCAGCCGGGTGTGGATCATGACGGGGGCGCTGGCGGTGTGGTCGGGCTTCACCGCCCTGTGCGGAGCGGCGGGCGGCTTCGGCCAGCTGTTCCTGTGCCGCATGGGCGTAGGCGTAGGCGAGGCGGGCGGCGTGGCCCCGGCCTATGCGCTGATCGCCGACTACTTTCCGCCGGAGCAGCGGGCGAGGGCGCTGGCGGGCTTCGCCTTCGGCATACCGATCGGCATGGCCGGCGGAACCCTGGTCGGTGGATTGCTGGCGGCGACCTGGGGCTGGCGCACCGCCTTTGTGGTGGTGGGGCTGCTCGGCCTGGTGGTCGCGCCCCTGCTCCTGTTCACCGTGCGCGAGCCGCGCCGTGAACGCCAAACCGTCGCCGAGCCGCTGGTCACGTCTGAGGATGCGCCGGGTTCGGATAAGGTCGGGCGGCGTGCGGCGACCGTCGCGGTCTGGCTCGGAGCCCTGCTGCTGATCGGGGCAGGCGTCGCGGCGGCGATCGGCGCGGCGTGGACCGCCCCGGCCTTCGGCGGCGGGCTGTTGCTGGTCATCGGCCTGTCGCTTGCGGTGGCGAAGCAGGCGGCGTCGGTGGTGATCCCAAAGCCCAGCTTCTGGCTGCTGGCGCTGGGCGCGGCGTCGTCGTCGGTCTGCGGCTATGGCGTGGCGGGCTGGCTGCCGCTGTTCTTCATGCGCTCGTTCGACCTGACCCTGGCCCAGACCAGCTGGTACTACTCCGGCATCGCCCTGATCGGCGGTCTGGCCGGCATCTGGGGCGGCGGCGTCGTGGCCGATCGGCTGGCGCGAAAGGGCAAGGGCGCCTATCCGCTGACGCCCGCGATCGCCTTTCTGATCTCGGCGCCGTGTTTCGTGCTGGCGATGAACTCGCATTGGCTGATCGGTCAACTGCTGCCGGGCGGCGGAACTCAGGCTCAGGCGCTGGTGCTGGCGTTTCTGATCTTTCTGATTCCGACGGGGCTGAACCTGACGTGGCTGGGTCCGTTGACGGCGGCGGTGCAGTCGCTGGTTCCCGCGCCCATGCGCTCCACGGCGTCCGCCCTGTTTCTGCTGATCAACAACCTCTTGGGACTGGCCGTCGGCTTTTCCTACTTCGGCTGGATGAGCGACCTGCTGGCGCCGCGCTTCGGCGAGGAAAGCCTGCGCTGGGCCATCTACAGCGGCATGGGCTTCTATGTGCTGGCGTCCGTCCTGCTGATCGGCGCCTCGCGCACGCTGAAGCGCGACTGGGTCGACTAAGGCCGAGCCGTCAGACGGTTGCGCCTGTAAAGAACGGGGGCCTATAAGCCCCGCAACCTTCTCCCAGCAGCGATTGCGGCGGTTCCTCCCCATGAACATCCACGAATATCAGGCCAAGCAGGTCCTCAAGGGCTTCGGCGCTCCGGTGGCGCAGGGCGTCGCCATCACCTCGGCGGACGAGGCGGAAGCCGCCGCCCGCCAGCTGCCGGGTCCGCTCTACGTGGTGAAGTCGCAGATCCACGCCGGCGGCCGCGGCAAGGGCAAGTTCACCGAACTGGGCGCCGACGCAAAGGGCGGCGTGCGCCTGGCCAAGTCGATCGAAGAGGTCGTCGCCCACGCCAAGGAGATGCTGGGCAACACCCTGGTCACCGCCCAGACGGGCGAGGCCGGCAAGCAGGTCAACCGCCTCTACATCGAAGACGGCGCCGACATCGATCGTGAGCTGTACTGCTCTCTGCTGGTCGACCGCTCTAGCGGCCGCGTCTCCTATGTGGTGTCCACCGAAGGCGGCATGGACATCGAGGCCGTCGCCCATGACACGCCCGAAAAGATCATCACCGTCGCCATCGACCCGGAAGCGGGCGTGACCGAGGCCGACGTCAAGACCATCTCCGACGCCTACGGCCTGTCCGGCGCGGCGGCCGAGGACGCCAAGTCGCTGTTCCCCGCGCTCTACAAGGCCTTTGTCGAGAAAGACATGGCGCTGCTGGAGGTGAACCCGCTGATCGTCATGACGGACGGCCACCTGCGCGTGCTGGACGCCAAGGTCTCCTTCGACGGCAACGCCCTGTTCCGCCACGACGACATCAAGGAACTGCGCGACGAGACCGAAGAGGACGCCAAGGAGATCGAGGCCTCCAAGTGGGACCTGGCCTATGTCGCGCTGGACGGCAACATCGGCTGCATGGTGAACGGCGCCGGGCTCGCCATGGCGACGATGGACATCATCAAGCTGTACGGCAAGGAGCCGGCCAACTTCTGCGACGTCGGCGGCGGCGCCTCCAAGGAGAAGGTCGCGGCGGCCTTCAAGATCATCACCGCCGATCCCAAGGTGCAGGGCATCCTGGTCAACATCTTCGGCGGCATCATGAAGTGCGACGTGATCGCCGAGGGCGTGGTCGCGGCGGTGAAGGAGGTGGGCCTGAAGGTTCCGCTGGTGGTGCGCCTGGAAGGCACCAACGTCGAAAAGGGCAAGGCCATCCTGAACCAGTCGGGCCTGGCCATCACGGCCGCCGACGACCTGGACGACGCCGCCCAGAAGATCGTCGCGGCGGTCGGCTAAGCCCGACCTCGCCCAGCAGACACACGGAACTTAGAGCTCAGACATGTCCATTCTGGTCAACAAGAACACCAAGATCCTGGTTCAGGGGCTGACCGGCAAGACCGGCAGCTTCCACACCGAACAGGCGCTGGCCTATCACGGTACGCAGATGGTCGGCGGCGTGCACCCCAAGAAGGGCGGCGAGACCTGGACGGGCGCCAACGGCGAAAGCCTGCCGATCTTCGCTTCCGTCGCCGAAGGCAAGGAAGCGACCGGCGCCGACGCCTCGGTCATCTATGTGCCGCCGGCGGGCGCCGCCGACGCCATCATCGAGGCCATCGACGCCGAGATCCCCTTCATCACCTGCATCACGGAAGGCATTCCGGTGCTGGACATGGTGCGGGTCAAGGCGCGGCTGGAGCGTTCCAACTCGCGCCTGCTCGGCCCCAACTGCCCGGGCATCATGACGCCGGACGAGTGCAAGATCGGCATCATGCCGGGCTCCATCTTCAAGAAGGGCAACGTCGGCATCGTCTCGCGCTCGGGCACCCTGACCTATGAGGCGGTGTTCCAGACCACCAACGAGGGCCTGGGCCAGAGCACGGCGGTCGGGATCGGCGGCGACCCGGTCAAGGGCACCGAGTTCATCGACGTGCTGGAGATGTTCCTCGCCGACGAAGAGACCCAGTCGATCATCATGATCGGCGAGATCGGCGGCTCGGCCGAAGAAGACGCCGCCCAGTTCCTGATCGACGAGGCCAAGAAGGGCCGCAAGAAGCCGATGGCCGGCTTTATCGCGGGCCGCACGGCGCCCAAGGGCCGCACCATGGGCCACGCCGGCGCCGTCGTCTCGGGCGGCAAGGGCGATGCGGAATCCAAGATCGCGGCGATGGAGGCGGCCGGCATCCGCGTCTCGCCCTCGCCCGCTCGCCTGGGCAAGACGCTGGTGGACGTGCTGAAGGGCTGATTTCGCCTCTTCCGCCAAAGGATGAACGCCCCCGGTTCGCGCCGGGGGCGTTTTTCTTTGTCCATGCGACCAATTTCTCGCCCGGGCGCCCCCTTTCGGTCATGACCCGTCAGGAAAGCGGGCCTATATGACGGGCGCGCCCTTCACGCGGTTGTGTGCGCAAGGGCTTCAGAGACGGACACGAAGCAGTATGGCGGACGATGCGGGTCGGCTGAACCAGGTCTTTGCCGAGACCTCATTCCTTTATGGCGCGAACGCCGCCTATATCGAGGAACTGCACGAGAAATGGGCGAGTGATCCGGCCTCGGTGTCGGGCGAATGGCGCGCCTTTTTCGACCAGCTTCGAGACAACGCCGCCTCGGTGAAGGCCAATGCGGAAGCGGGCGGCTGGGGCCGTTCGACGGCGACCGAGCCCACTGAACAGACCGCCGTGTTCGACGGCCGCTGGCCGGCGCCCAAGCCTGACGCCAAGAGCGCCAAGCCGGCGAGCGCCCCGTCCGCTCCGGCGGCGTCGGGCGTCACGGCCGAGGACGTGCGCGCCGCCGCCCACGACTCCATCCGCGCCCTGATGCTGATCCGCAGCTACCGCGTGCGCGGTCACCTGCAGGCCAAGCTCGACCCGCTGGGCATCGAACAGCCGATCGAGAACCCCGAGTTGACGCCGGAATTCCACGGCTTCGGTCCGGGCGACCTCGACCGTCCGATCTTCCTGGACGGCGTGCTGGGGCTGCAGACCGGCACCATCCGCGAGGTGCTGGCGCTGCTGAAGCGCACCTATTGCGGCAACATCGGCGTGCAGTTCATGCACATCGCGGAGCCGGAGGAGAAGTCCTGGCTGCAGCAGCGTTTCGAGGGCTCGGACAAGTTCGAGCAGAACGGCTTCACCAAGGAAGGCAAGCTGGCCATCCTGAACAAGCTGATCGAGGCCGAGGGCTTCGAACGCTTCCTGCACAAGCGCTTCCCCGGCACCAAGCGGTTCGGCCTGGACGGCGGCGAGGCCATGGTCCCGGCGCTGGAGCAGGTGATCAAGCGCGGCGGCGCGCTGGGCGTCGACGAGGTCGTGTTCGGCATGGCCCACCGCGGCCGTCTGAACGTGCTGGCCGCCGTGATGGGCAAGCCCTACCGCGCTATCTTCCACGAGTTCCAGGGCGGCTCGACGGTGCCCAGCGACATCGAGGGTTCGGGCGACGTCAAGTATCACATGGGCGCCTCGTCCAACCGCGAGTTCGACGGCGCCAAGGTCCACCTGTCGCTGACGGCCAATCCCTCGCACCTCGAGATCGTCAATCCGGTGGTGCTTGGCAAGGCGCGCGCCAAGCAGGCGTTCGACCTGCGCGACGCCGCACGCGGCGAGGGCGACGCGCAGCAGGCGCTGGACCGCGCCAAGGTCGCGCCGATCCTGATCCACGGCGACGCCGCCTTCGCCGGCCAGGGCGTGGTGGCCGAGTGCTTCGCCCTGATGGGGCTGAAGGGCTATCGCACCGGCGGCACCCTGCACTTCGTCATCAACAACCAGATCGGCTTCACCACCAGCCCGCGCAACTCGCGCTCCTCGCCCTATCCGTCGGACGTGGCCCTGATGGTCCAGGCGCCGATCTTCCACGTCAACGGCGACGACCCGGAGGCGGTGGTGTTCGCCGCCAAGGTGGCGACCGAATACCGGCAGAAGTTCCACAAGGACGTGGTGGTGGACATGTTCTGCTACCGCCGCTTCGGCCACAACGAAGGCGACGATCCGACCTTCACCCAGCCGATCATGTACGCCAAGATCCGCGCTCAGCCGTCGACGCGCGAGATCTACTCCCAGCGGCTGGTGGCCGAGGGCGTGATCACCCAGGCCGAGGTGGACGCCGAACTGTCGCGCTTCGAGACCTTTCTCGACGAGCAGTTCGAGGCCGGCAAGACCTTCAAGGCCGAGCGCGCCGACTGGCTGGACGGACAGTGGCAGGGCTTCCAGGCACCCAAGGAGGAGCTGCGCGGCGACACCGCCGTGCCGATGGAGACGCTCAAGGACCTGGGTCACCGCCTGACCACCGTCCCCAACAGCGTCGACATGCACAAGACGCTGAAGCGGGTCATCGACGGCCGGCGCGAGGCGATCACCTCGGGCGAGGGGCTGGACTGGGCCACGGCCGAAAGTCTGGCCTTCGCGAGCCTGGTGGACGAGGGCTTCCCCATCCGTCTGTCCGGCCAGGACTCGGTGCGGGGGACCTTCTCGCAGCGGCACTCCGGCATCGTCGATCAGACCACGGAGGAGCGCTACTTCCCGCTGAACAACCTGCGCGAGGGCCAGGCCGATTTCGAAGTGATCGACTCGGCCCTGTCGGAAGAGGCGGTGCTGGGCTTTGAGTACGGCTACTCGCTGGCGGACCCCAACACCCTGGTGCTGTGGGAGGCCCAGTTCGGCGACTTCGTGAACGGCGCCCAGGTGGTGATCGACCAGTTCATCTCATCGGGTGAACGCAAGTGGCTGCGGATGAGCGGCCTGACCATGCTGTTGCCGCACGGCTATGAGGGGCAAGGGCCGGAGCACTCGTCGGCGCGGCTGGAGCGGTTCCTGCAGGCCTGCGCCGAGGACAACATGCAGGTCGCCAACTGCACCACGCCGGCCAACTACTTCCACATCCTGCGCCGCCAGATGCATCGGCCGTTCCGCAAGCCGCTGATCCTGATGACGCCCAAGAGCCTGCTTCGCCACAAGAAGGCGGTGTCCAGCCTTAAGGACCTGGCCGAAGGCTCGGCCTTCCACCGCGTGCTGCACGACGACGCCCAGACGCGTCCGGACGTGGCCGGGATCAAGATCAAGGCGGACAAGGACGTCCGCCGCGTGATCCTGTGCTCGGGCAAGGTCTATTACGACCTGCTCGACGCGCGCGAGAAGAAGGCCAAGGACGGCCAGAAGGTCGATGACGTCTACATCCTGCGGCTGGAGCAGTTCTATCCCTGGCCGATCCAGTCGCTGAGGAAGGAACTGGCGCGCTTCCCGCAGGCCGAGTTGGTCTGGTGCCAGGAAGAGCCCAAGAACATGGGCGGCTGGACCTTTGTCGATCCGTGGCTGGAGCTGACGCTGGACAAGCTGGACGTCGCCGCCAAGCGCGCGCGCTACGTCGGGCGCCCCGGCTCGGCCTCCACCGCCGCCGGCCTGATGAGCCGCCACCTGAAGGAACTGGAAGCCTTCACCACCGAAGCCTTCGCCTGATAACCTACCGACCGAACGACTAGAGCGCAGCTGGACCCGACATGGCCGACATCCTGACCCCGACCCTTGGTGAATCCGTCACCGAAGCCACTATCGCCAAGTGGACCAAGAAGGCGGGCGAGCCGGTGAAGAAGGACGAGATGCTGGTTGAGCTGGAGACCGACAAGGTCTCCCTCGAGGTCGTGGCCCCGGCCGACGGCGTGCTGGGCGAAATCAAGTTCGCCGAGGGCGACACGGTGACGCCGGGCGCGGTGCTGGGCGTGGTGTCCGAGGGCGGCGCGGGCGCCTCAGCCGCTCCCTCGGCCAAGCCCGCCGCCGCCAAGGCCGAGGTTCCGCAATCGGCTCCGAAGGCGGACGAGCCGGTGCGGGCCGACGCCCCCATGGCGTCCGGCGGTGCGGGCGAGAGCCTGACGGTGGCGGTGCCCACCATGGGCGAAAGCGTCGCCGAGGGCGCCATCGGCAAGTGGACCAAGAAGAGCGGCGACACCGTCAAGAAGGACGAGCTGCTGGTCGAGATCGAGACCGACAAGGTCGCGGTCGAGGTGTCGTCTCCGGCGGACGGCGTGCTGACCATCTCGGTCGATGAGGGCGCCACCGTCACTCCGGGCCAGGCCATCGCCACCATCGGCGGCTTCAGCTCGAGCGCCGGCTACGGCGGCGCGCCCGCGCCTGCGGCCCAGCCGTCGGCTTCCGCCAACACCGGATCGGCCCAATCCGCGCCCGCGCAGAACACGACGCTGTCGCCGGCGGTGCAGCGCGTGGTGGGCGAAAACAACCTCGATCCCAAGTCGATCGGCGCCTCTGGTCCCAAGGGCAACATCACCAAGGCCGATGCGCTGGCCGCCATCGGCCAGGCGGCTCAAGCCGTGTCTCAGGCGCCGGCCGCCGCTCCCGCCGCGCCCCGCCAGACCGGCCCCCGCGAAGAGCGGGTGAAGATGACGCGCCTGCGTCAGACCATCGCCCGTCGCCTGAAAGAGTCGCAGAACACGGCCGCCCAGCTGACCACCTTCAACGAGGTGGACATGACGGCGGTTATGGCGCTGCGCAGCCAGTACAAGGAAGCCTTTGAGAAGCGCCATGGCGCCAAGCTCGGCTTCATGAGCTTCTTCACCAAGGCCGTGGTCGCCGCGCTGAAGGAAATCCCGGCCATCAACGCCGAGATCGACGGCACGGACATCATCTACAAGAACCACTACGACATCGGCATCGCTGTCGGCACCGACAAGGGCCTGGTCGTGCCGGTGTTGCGCGACGCCGACGCGCTGTCGCTGGCGGGCATTGAGAAGGGCATCGCGGCCCTGGGCAAGGCGGCGCGCGACGGCGCCCTGACCATGGACCAGATGCAGGGCGGCACCTTCACCATCACCAACGGCGGCACCTACGGCTCGCTGATGTCGACGCCGATCCTGAACGCGCCGCAGTCGGGCATTTTGGGCATGCACAACATCGTGCAGCGTCCGATGGCGGTGAACGGCGAGGTCAAGATCCGGCCGATGATGTATCTGGCGCTCAGCTATGACCACCGCATCGTCGACGGCAAGGAGGCGGTGACCTTCCTGGTGCGGCTGAAGGAACATCTGGAGGATCCGCAGCGCGTGCTGCTGGACCTGTAAGGAAGTAGGGCGGCGGATCATTCCGCCGCCCTTTCTGTTTTTACGGAGGGCTCCACCTTGCTGACCCTGTTCACCTCGCCGGGCGCATGCAGCCGCGCCAGCCATATTGCGCTCGAGGAGTCCGGCCTCGCCTTCGAGGTGCGGCTGATCGATTTCGGCAAGGCCGAGCAGCGCACGCCCGAGTTCCTGGCGGTGAATCCGAAGGGTCGCGTGCCCGCGCTGGCGACAGATAGAGGCGTGCTGACCGAAACGCCGGCGATCCTGGCCTACGTCGCCTCGCTGTCTGCGCCCGGCGCCCTGGCGCCAACCGAGCCCTTCGCCTTCGCCAGTATGCAGGCGTTCAACGCCTATCTCGCGTCCACCGTCCATGTGGCGCACGCCCATCGCCGACGCGCCTCGCGCTGGGCCGACGACGAGGCGGCGCAGGCGGCCATGTCCGCCAAGGTCCCCGCGAACATGCGCGACGGATTTACCCGGATCGAAAGCGGCCTGGAAGGACCGTGGGTGATGGGCGACGCCTATTCCGTGGCCGATCCTTATCTGTTCACCATCGCCGGCTGGCTCGGGCACGACGATGTAGACCTCGCCGAGTTCCCGCGCGTGGCCGATCACTTCGCCCGCATGAGCGCGCCCAGCGGTGCAGCGCGCGCTCGAGGCTGAACAGACCGGCTGATCAGCCGAACTCGGCCTCCAGGTCGGCCAGGCGCGCGGCCTGGTCCTCGGCGATGAGGGCGTCCAGCACCGGGTCGATCTCGCCCTCCATCACCTGCGGCAGGCTGTGCAGCGTCAGGCCGATGCGGTGGTCCGTCACTCTCCCTTGCGGAAAGTTGTAGGTGCGGATGCGCTCGGATCGGTCGCCTGAGCCGACCTGGGATTTGCGGGCGTCCGAGCGCGCGGCGTCCTTGGCCTGGCGCTGCATGTCGTACAGGCGCACCCGCAGGTTCTTCATCGCCTTGTCGCGGTTCACGTGCTGGGACTTCTCCGACGAGGTCACCACGATGCCGGTGGGCAGGTGGGTGATGCGCACGGCCGAGTCCGTCTTGTTGACGTGCTGGCCGCCCGCGCCGGACGAGCGATAGGTGTCGATGCGGATGTCCTGGTCGCGGATCTCGATCTCCACGTCCTCGACTTCGGGCAGGACGGCGACGGTTGCGGCCGAGGTGTGGATGCGACCGCCGGCCTCGGTCGCGGGCACGCGCTGGACGCGGTGCACGCCGCTTTCGAACTTCAACCGGCCGAACACGCCGTCGCCGGTGACCGTGGCGATCACCTCCTTGTAGCCGCCGGCCTCGCCCTCGGTGGCCGAGTCCACCTCGACGCGCCAGCCGCGCGCGGAGGCGTAGCGCGAGTACATGCGGAACAGGTCGCCGGCGAACAGGGCCGCCTCGTCGCCGCCGGTGCCGGCCCGCACCTCCAGCACCGCGGAGGCGTTCTCGTCGGCGTCCCGGGGCGCCAGCAGAAGCGCGACCTCGCGCTCCAGCTCGGGCAAACGGTCGCCCAAGGCGCGCAGCTCGTCGCCGGCCATGGCCGCCATCTCAGGATCCTCGGCCAGGGCGCGCAGGTCCTCGATCTCGCCGCGCGCGCGGGCCAGGCCCGCCACCGCGTCGGCCACCGGCTTCAGCTCGGCGTGCTCCTTGGACAGGCGCACGATCTCGGCCCCGTCAGTCGCCGCGCCCATGCGCGCCTCCACCTCGTGGAAACGGTCGAGCACCTGATCGAGACGGGCCTGGGGCAGACGCAAAGCCGGGGTTCTCCTTGAAGACGCGGAGGCTTAGCGGGGCGTCCGCCTCGTGTCGATGCGAAGGCGCGGTGACGCAAATGTCAGACAAGCCGCGCAACCAACAGCAAGGCTCAGGCCTTTGCCGCTGCGGCGTTGTTCACATGCGGCGCGGACAGGGGCGCGATGGACACCTTTCTGATGTTTCTGCTGGTCGGCGCGCTGGCGCAGGCGATCGACGGCGCGCTGGGCATGGCCTACGGCGTGATTTCATCCTCGGTGCTGCTGGCCTTCGGCGTGCCGCCGGCCACCGCTTCGGCAAGCGTGCACGGCGCGGAGGTCTTCACCACGGCGGCCTCGGCCGGAAGCCACGTGCTGCACAAGAACGTCGAATGGCGGCTGTTTCTGCCCCTGGCCGTCGCCGGGATCATCGGCGGCGTGCTGGGCGCCTATGTGCTCAGCGGGATCGACGGCGACATCATCAAGCCGTTCATCGTCGTCTATCTGGCGCTGATCGGCCTCTACATCCTGTGGCGCGGCTTTCGAAAGGCCAAGCCGCGCCGCCTGCCGACTTGGACCACGGGCCCGCTCGGCCTGATCGGCGGCTTCTTCGACGCGATCGGCGGCGGCGGCTGGGGACCCACCGTGTCCTCGGCCATGGTCGGAGCGGGCGAGGAGCCGCGGCGCGCCATCGGGACCGTCAACACGGCCGAGTTCTTTCTGACGGTCGCCATCTCGGCCACCTTTGTCTGGGCGTTGGTCACCGGCCACTGGGAGGACGCCGAGGCCCTGACCGACCACGCCGCGGCGGTGGCTGGCCTGGTCGCGGGGGGCCTGATCGCCGCTCCCTTCGCCGGCTATATCGTAAAAAAGGCCCCGCAGCGCGTCCTGACCTTCGCCGTCGGCGGCTTGCTGCTGGCCCTGTCGCTGTTCCAGGGCCTGCAGCTGGCGGGGGTGCTGGCCTAAGGGCCTCAGGCCACTTGGCGGGCGAGGTCCTGGACGTCAGCCTGGCGGGCGGCGGTGAGTTCGGCGGCCTTTTCCTCGACGAGGGCGACGATGTGGTCGACCATGCCGTCGTTGGCCAGCTTGTGGGCGATCTTGCCGTTCATGTAGATCATGCCCGCGCCCTTGCCGCCGCCGGTGAAGCCGATATCGGTGTAGAGCGCCTCGCCGGGGCCGTTCACGACGCAGCCGATGATGGACAGGCTCATCGGGGTGGCGACATGGGCCAACCGCTCCTCAAGCAGCGCCACCGTCTCGATGACGTTGAAGCCCTGCCGGGCGCAGGACGGGCAGGCGATGATGTTGACGCCACGGTGGCGCAGGCCCAGCGACTTCAGGATGTCGAAGCCGACCTTGATCTCCTCGACCGGATCGGCGGCCAGGGACACGCGGATGGTGTCGCCGATGCCGGCCCACAGCATGGAGCCCATGCCGATGGCCGACTTGATGGTGCCGGTGCGAAGCGGCCCGGCCTCGGTCACGCCCAGGTGCAGCGGGCAGTCGATCGCCTCGGCCAGCTGCTGATAGGCGGCCACGGTCAGGAACGGATCGGACGCCTTCACCGAGATCTTGAACTCGTGGAAGTCGTGGTCCTGGAGGATGCGGGCGTGATTCAGCGCCGACTCGACCATGGCGTCGGGGCAGGGCTCGCCGTATTTCTCAAGCAGTTCGCGCTCAAGCGAGCCGGCGTTGACGCCGATGCGCATGGAGCAGCCATAGTCCTTGGCCGCCTGCACCACCTCGCGCACCCGCTCAGGGCTGCCGATGTTGCCGGGATTGATCCGCAGGCAGGCGGCGCCCGCCTGAGCCGCCTCGATGCCGCGCCGGTAGTGGAAGTGGATGTCGGCGACCAACGGGACCTTGGCCTCTCGCGCGATGGTGCGAAAGGCGGCGGTGGACTCCTCGTCGGGGCAGGAGACGCGCACGATGTCGGCGCCGGCCTCTTCCAGCTGCCGGATCTGGTCGATGGTGGCCGCCGCGTCCGTTGTCGGCGTGTTGGTCATGGACTGGACGCTGATCGGCGCGTCGCCGCCGACCTCGACGGAGCCCACGCGGATCTTGCGGCTCTTGCGGCGCTCGATGTGGCGCCAGGGACGGACGTGGGTGTGGTCGCTCATGCCGCCAGCATATAGGACTTCCATGACGACGGAACCACGGCCGGCGCGTCAGCCGATCGGCGCGGGCGGCGGAGCCTGCGTCGCCGGCTGGGCCTGGGCGGGCGCTTGAGTCGCCGCGCGGGCCTGAGGGGTGGCCGTCTGCGTCTGGACGTCGCGGGCCATCGCCGCGGCGCGGGTGTTCAGCGTCTGCAGGGGCGTCAGGGGCTGCTCCAGCGCGCCGGCGTGCTCGCCGTTCAGATAGACGCCGAAGGCGGTGGGCTCGGAGGCGTCGACGACGGCCGAGGTGTTCAGCGGCGCGCGCCAGGACTCGCCCTTGGCCAGCTGGCGGGCGAACAGCACCTGTCCGCTCGGCGTGCGCACCACCAGGCCGGTGGGCTTGTTCGCCTGCAGCACCACCTGGGACGCGGTGGCCGGGGCGCCGTAGACCGCGCCGCGCGGATTAAAGGCGCGCTGCACCGGCTGGGCCTTCAGGGCGGCCGCGGCGGCGACGGCGGCCGGATCGGCCGGGTCGATCCCGGTCAGCTGCATCTCCAGCCCCGGCGTGACATAAAGCTCCGGCGTCGTCTGGTCGGGCGGCGCCTGACGCGGCGCGTTCAGGGTCACGGCCTTGAGCTGGGCGGCGGCGTCCTGTTCAGCCCAGGTCTTGGGCACGGCGGCGATGTCGGAGGGGTGCGGCGCCTGGCGCAGGCTGGCGCGCTGAAAGATGTTCCAGCCGATCACGGCGACCGCCAGCACCGCCACCGCCGCGATCACGCGCGGCGACTGGCGACGCACGTCCTCGAAGGCGATGCCGATGGGCGCCTTCAGCGGCGTGGAGGTGTCCGGGCTGTCGCGCTTGAACCGCTCCACCGCCGCCGTCTCGTCCAGCCGCAGCGCGCCGGCGTAGGCCCGCACATAGCCGGCGGCGAACACCCTCGAGGGCAGGGTCGACCAGTCGTTCTGCTCCAGCGCCACCAGGAACCGGGGGTGGACGCGGGTCTCGGTCGACAGCTGGTTCAACGATCGGCCGGAGAATTCGCGCGCCTGACGCAAGGCGTCGCCGAGCGACGGGGCCGCATCGACCGGGTCGATCTCGCCAGAGGGGTATGCGGGAACGCGGTCCGCAGCCGATTGCGTCATGGGGCGCAGACATAGCCGATCGACCCTGAGCGCTCAACGCACCAGGTGCGACGGGCGGGGTCAGACGGCGATGTTCAGCTTGCGCGCCAGCGACTCGATCTCGCCCCGGATCGAGCTCGACGACAGGCCCAGAAGGCTGTTCAGGCCGCGCTTCGCCGCCGAAAGGTCCGTGGACAGGATCATGCGCTTGACCGGGCCCACGCCGCCGGCGGGCGCCGATAGACGGGTGAAGCCCAGGGTGATCAGCACAAAGGCCTCCAGCGGCCGCCCCGCCAGCTCGCCGCAGATGGAAACGGGCGTGCCGGTGTCGGCGCACGCCTTCTGGATCGTCTGCAGGGCGCGCAGCGCCGGCGGCGACAGGGGGTCATAGCGATCTGCGACCAGCGGATTGGTGCGGTCGGCGGCGAACATGTACTGAAACAGGTCGTTGGTGCCGATGGAGACGAAATCCGTCAGCGGCAGCAGGGCGTCCAGGTGCCACAGCACCGACGGGCACTCGATCATCGCGCCGACGCGCAGCAGGGCGGGCAGGGCGCGGCCGCGACGGCGGGCCCAGGCGCATTCGACGTCGACCAGTTCGCGCGCGGCGCGGAACTCGTCCACCGTGGCGATCATCGGAAACATGACCCGCAGCTCCCGCCCGGCGGCGGCGGTCAGAAGCGCGCGCAGCTGAAGCCGAAGTAGGGACGGCCGGTCCAGCCCCAGCCGGATGGCGCGCCGACCCAGCGCCGGGTTCTCCTCGCGCTCGGCCTCAAGGTAGGGCAGCACCTTGTCGCCGCCGATGTCCAGGGTGCGGAACACCACGGGTCGCCCGCCGGCCGAGTCCATCACCAGTCGATAGAGGGCCGTCTGCGCATCCAGGCGCGGCAGTTCGTCGGACACCATGAACTGGAACTCGGTGCGGAACAGGCCGATGCCCTCAGCGCCCGTCTCGTTCAGGTTCTCCAGATCCACGGCCAGGCCCGCGTTGGTCAGAAGGGTGATCCGCTGGCCGTCCAGCGTCACCGCCGGCGTGTCGCGCAGCAGGGCGAACTCGGCCCGACGCTGGTCCCGCACCGCCATGCGCGACCGAACCGCCTCCAGCATGTCGGGACGGGGCCGCAGATAGGCCTCGCCGGTCTCGCCGTCGGCGATGACCATGTCGTTCTCGGACAGGCGGTCACGCAGACCGGCCAGCCGGCCGACGCAGGGGATCTGCAGGGCGCGGGCGACAATGGCGGCGTGGCTGGCGGCCGAGCCTTCCTCCAGCAGCAGGCCTTTAAGCTTGTGTCGCGGATATTCCAGCAGGTCGGCTGGACCCAGATTGCGCGCCACCAGGATGGCGTCATCCGGAAGTTCGCGCTCGCCCGGCTTGTCGCCCGCCAGCACCCGCAGCAGCCGGTTGGCCAGATCCTCGAAGTCGTGCAGCCGCTCGCGGATATAGGGGTCGCGCGCCTGGGCGAAGCGGGCGCGGTGCTCGTTGCGCACCCGGTCCACGGCGGCCTCGGCGGTCAGGCCGTTGCGCACCGCCTCCTCAAGCGACCGGTTCCAGCCCCGGTCGTCGGCGAACATGCGGTAGGTCTCCAGCACCTCGAACGAGGTGCCGGCCAGGCCCTGGCCGCCCTCCAGCATGGCGTCGAGGCCGGACTTCAGCGCCGCGAGCCCCAGCTTCAGCCGCGCCTCCTCCATCGCCGGATCGTCGGACAGCAGCCGTTCGGGCGGCAGCGGCGCCTCGTGCAGCACCACGTGGCCGAAGGCGAGCCCCTCGGCGAACCGCTGGCCCTTCAGCCGTTCGGGGCGATGCGGCGCCAGCTCCACGTCTCGGAGTTCGTCCGGGCCCAGCAGTTCGCCGGAGGCCACGGTTTCGGCCAGCACCATGGCGATGGTCTGGATGTCCTCGACCTCGTCCTCGTCGTAGCGGCGCTCGGTGCGGTTCTGCACCACCAGCACGCCAATCGCCCGACCTCCCCGCAGCAGCGGCGCGCCGAGGAAGGCGTGATAGGGGTCCTCGCCCGTCTCGGGCCGATAGGAGAAGCTGGGGTGCGTCGGCGCGTCCGACAGGCTGACGGGCTGAGCCAGCCGCGCGACTTCGCCCACCAGGCCTTCGCCCGGGCGCAGGCGGGTGTTGTGAACGGCCTCGGGGTTCAGGCCCTCGGTGGCGAACAGCTCGAGCTCGCCCGAAGCCCTGCGCAGATAGATGGAGCAGACCTCGGCCACCATGGAGCGGGCGATGATCCGCACCACCATGTTCAGCCGGTCCTGCGCCGGTGTCGCGCCCGCGCCCGCCCCGCCCAGCGCCTCGCGGATCTGGCGCAGGAGGTTCCGTGGCCCCCTCGTCATCGCTCCGCCCGCCGGCATCCTGGCTCCTGCTCCTCAGGCGCGACCGTCGCGCCGCCCTTGTTGGTCTTAGACCGCTTCCAGGCCGTAGGCCGAATGTAGCGCGCGCACAGCCAATTCCGCATAGGCCGCGTCGATCAGGACGCTGATCTTGATTTCGGACGTCGAAATCGCCTGGAACTTCACGCCCTTGTCTGCCAGCACCTTGAACATGGTCTGGGCGACGCCTGCGTGGCTGCGCATGCCGACGCCGACGACGGAGACCTTGGCCACGTCCTCGTCGACGCGAATCTCCTCGAACGACAGCTGATCCTTGGCGGCCCGCATCAGCTCGGCCGCGCGCACCGCGTCGCGGCGGCCGGTGGTGAAGGTGAGGTTCACCGTGCCCGCCGTGCGCGCCTGGCTTTGCACGATCATGTCGACGTTGACGTTGGCCTCGGCCAGGCGGGTGAAGACGTCGGCGGGGGCGTCCACCCGGTCGGACAGGCCCAAAAGGGTGATCCGGGCCTCGTCGCGGCTCATGGTCACGCCGGACACGATGCGCTTTTCCACGATTTCCTCCTCGTCGCAGATCAGGGTTCCGCCCTTGTCCGGCAAGGCGCCGTCAGAGTCGGGTTCGATGAAGCTGGACAGGACGCGCACCGGCACCCGCTTGGCCATGGCCAGCTCGACCGAGCGGGTCTGCAGCACCTTGGCGCCCAGCGAGGCCATCTCCAGCATCTCCTCGTAGGAGACCTTGGTCAGACGCCGGGCGCGGCTCTCGATCCGGGGATCGGTGGTGTAGACGCCGTCCACGTCGGTGTAGATGTCGCAGGAGCACCCAAGCGCCGCCGCCACCGCCACCGCCGAGGTGTCGGAGCCGCCTCGCCCCAGAGTGGTGATCCGGCCGCCAGGCGTCACGCCCTGAAAGCCCGGCACCACGGCGATCTCCCCGCTGTCCAGCGCCGCGCCCAGAGCCTCGCCGGGAATGTCGACGATGCGCGCGCGGCCGTGGGCCTCGTCGGTCAGGATCGGCACCTGCCACCCCATCCACGACCGTGCGTTCAGCCCCATGTTGCGCAGCGTCAGCGCCAGGAGCCCCGAGGTGACCTGCTCGCCCGACGCCACCACCACGTCGTATTCGTCGTCAGACAGCGCGTCCTCCACGGCCGAGGGTCCCGCACCGTCCGTCCAGGCCACCAGTTCGTTGGTCTTGCCCGCCATGGCGGAGACCACCACGGCCACCGACTTGCCAGAGGCGGCCTCGGCCGCGACGATCCGGGCGGCCCGGCGGATGCGCTCCAGGTCGCCCATGGAGGTGCCGCCGAACTTCATCACCAGGCGCGAAGTCGTCTGTGGCGAAGTGTCCGGCCGCGTCATCGTCGCGTGTCGCCTCTTGGCTTGTCTTGCGTGAGCGGGCGCGAGGGTTCATCCCTCCCGCCCATGAGCGCTTCTAACGATACGGCGACGCCTCGCATACCCCGCCCGCAGGAGGGTTTTTCCGCAAGCGAGGCGGAGATCGCCTCCGGCGCCTCGATCGACCCGGCCGACGTGGCGCGCTTCTCGGCGCAGGCCGCCGAATGGTGGGACGCCAAGGGTCCGTTCGCACCGCTGCACCGGTTCAATCCTGCGCGGCTGAAGCTGATCCGAGACCACGCGGCGGCGCGGTTCGGGCGCGATTCCAGGGCGCGTCAGCCCTTTGGCGGCCTCAGCCTGATCGACATCGGTTGCGGCGGCGGGCTGTTGGCAGAGCCCATGCGCCGGATGGGTTTCGACGTCACCGCCATCGACGCCTCGTCCGAGAACATCGGCACGGCGCGGGCCCATGCCGATCAGGTGGGTCTCGACATCCGCTACCGCGCCGCCACGGTGGAGCAGATGGAGGCGGAGGGCGCGGGTCCGTTCGACGTGGTGCTGACCATGGAGGTGATCGAGCACGTCGCCGACCCCGAAAGCTTTATCCGCACCTGCGCGCGCCTGGTGAAGCCGGGCGGTCTGCTGATGGTGATGACGCTGAACCGGACGGTGCGCTCGCTGCTGCTGGGCAAGGTGGCGGCGGAATACGTGCTGCGTTGGGTGCCCGCCGGCACGCACGACTGGCGCCAGTTCCTGCGGCCGGACGAGATCCGCCTGATGCTGTCGGAGGAGCCGCTTTCCCTGCATGGCCCCTATGGCCTGGCCTACGACCCGCTGGCCGACCGTTGGAGCGAGACCGACGATGCGGCCGTAAACTACATGATGGTCGCCTTGCGCGACTGAGGGGTCAGAGCGGGCGAACCATGTAGCGGGCGTCTGCGCCATAGGTCGCCAGCTTCTGGGCCATGCCCGGCGGATCGCGCGGCTCGAAACCTTGGCGGGCCCAGAAGGGCGCGGCGGCGTTGACGGCCACCAGGGCCAGCGCCGGCCAGCCGTCGGCGCGCGACTGCTCAGCCAGGCGCTCGATGATCGCCGTCGTCGATCCGCCGCCGCGCGCCTCCGGGTGGATGGCGAGGTCGTGCAGGTAGATCAGCGCCGCGTCCCCCGGCAGATCTGAAAAGCAGCTGTTCAACGGCGGCGCCGCATCCGCCCTCCAGGGATAGGCGATCAGATAACCGCGCGCCTTGCCGTCGCCGGGCGCGAGGACGAAGCATCCCCGCGGATAGAGAGCCAGCCGGTTCTCGAAGCAGTCGCGGTCTTCGGGATGGTCCGGAAAGGACAAACGGGCGATCTCGACCACGGCCTCGACATCCGCCGGGCGCATGGGCCGCCAGCCTAGTGCGATCAATTCAGCTTCTCCGGCTCAGGCGGCGGCGCGGGCAGGGCGGAGACCGGCACCCCGTCGTCCTTGAGCTTTTTCACCTCAGCCGGCGTCGCCTCGCCGTAGATCTCGCGCTTTTCGGAACGGCCTTCGTGGATGTCGCGGGCCTCGCGGGCGAAGCGGTCGCCGACGTAGTCGAAGTTGGCCTCCACATGGGCGCGGACCTCGCGCGCGGCCTCCATCATCATCGTCTGCATCTTGCGCGCCGCCTCGGGCGCGGCGGCGGACTTGCGCGCGCCGCTGACGGCCGGAGCCATCACCGCCTTTTCGACGGCGCGCGAACCGCAGAAGGGGCATTCGACCAAGCCGCGTCCGGCCTGGTCGTCGAAGTCGGCGGACGAGCCGAACCAGGCCTCGAAGCCATGGTCGTGGTCGCAGCGGAGGGCGTAGCGGATCATGAAACGGGGGCGAAGTCGCGGTCGTGCAGCAGGGAGGGAATGGCCGCTCGGGCCCTGTTCACCGCCTCCATGTCCAGCTTTGCCTTCACGATGCAAGGCTCGTCGTGATCGGCGCGGGCCAGAACCTCGCCCCAGGGCGACACCACGGTGGAGCGGCCCCAGGTGCGGCGACCATCTTCGTGCAGGCCGCCTTGCGCCGGCGCCAGGATGAAGGCGCCGGTCTCGATGGCGCGGGCGCGCAGCAGCACCTCCCAATGCGCCTCGCCCGTGGGAGCCGTGAAGGCGGCGGGCACGGCGATCATCCGGGCGCCGGCCTTGGCCAGCTGTCGATACAGGTGCGGAAAGCGGATGTCGTAGCAGACGCTGAGGCCCAGACGGCCCCAAGGCGTTTTCGCCACCGCCGCGCCGTCGCCGGGACGGACCCCCGCGCTCTCGCGATAGGTCTCGCCGTTCGGCAGATCGACGTCGAACACATGCAGCTTGTCGTATCGCGCCAGAATGGCCCCATCGGGGCCCACCAGCAGCGACCGGTTGGCGGCCCGGTCCTCGCCCTGGCGATCCGACCGCACGATGGCCGAGCCGATCAGCAGCCAGACGCCCAACTCGGCCGCGAGGCGACGAAGGCCGATCACGGCGGCATCCTCGCCTTCGCTCGACAGCGCGGCCGAGCGTAGGTCGCGGCGCTGTTCCAACAGGTTGGTTCCTTCGGGCGTCAGGATCAGGCGGGCGCCTTCAGACGCAGCCTGGCGGATCAGCGGCTCGGCATGCGCCAGGCCCGCGTGCGCCGTCGCCGGCGTGCGCAGCTGGACCAGCGCGATGTCGAGGCCGCCATCCATGCGCGGGCGTCAGGCGGCCAGCAGCGGATCCAGACCGCCACGGTCATCCAGAGCATGGATGTCGTCGCAGCCGCCGATGTGCTTTCCGTCGATGAAGATCTGCGGGAAGGTGGCCTTGCCGCCGGACTTCTCGACCATCTCGGCCTTCAGCGCCGGGTCGTTGGAGGCGACGATCTCCTGATAGTCCGCGCCCTTGCGCTCCAGCAGCGCCTTGGCGCGCGAGCAATAGGGGCAACCAGGCTTGGTGTAGATGACGATGTCGGCCAAGGGAGAACTCCTGAAGTTGATGGCGTCTAGATAGTCAGCTGCCGGGCGGTTCGCACCCGGGCCACGACCGCCAGGTCCACCGCCCTCGCCCCGGCCTCGATCAGGGCGCGAGCGCAGGCCTCGGCCGTCGCGCCCGTGGTCAACACGTCGTCCACCAGAAGGATGCGCCGACCCTTGATCCGCCTGCGGCCGTTTTCGGTGACGGCGAAGGCCTTGGTGACGTTCAGGCGGCGTCCGCGCGCGCTCTTGCCGCCCTGGCTGGCGGTGTGGGTCGCGCGGATCAGGGCGTCGGGCAGGTAGTCGAGGCGGGCGTGACGTGCCAGCGGCCGGGCGATCTCGGCCGCCTGGTTGAAGCGGCGCGACAAAAGACGCAGCCGGTGCAGCGGCACGGGCGCGACCGCGTCCGCCTCGGACAGCAGATCAGCCGCCGAGCGGCCGATCCACCGCGCGAACAGAGGGCCGAACTGCTGCTGGTCGCCATGCTTGAAGCGCAGGATCGGCCCGCGCGAGGCGTCGTCATAGACGCAGGCCGCCCGCGCCCGCGAGAAGGCGTAGGGCAGGGCGATGCAGGCCGCACACCGGTCGGAGGCGAAGGGGCCGCCGTCGAACTCGAACGCGGCGCCGCAGCCGTCGCACACCGGCGCCTCCAGAAAGACGATGCGGCTCCAGGCGCCCGGCGAGAGACCGGCCGATGCGGCGGCTTCGCGGCTGTCGGGGGCGACCGGCGGCAGGATCAGATCGGCCAAGCCGCGGCCCGCATCGCGCAAATGCAGCCCCGCCGCTTTGCAGGCGGTCCGCCAGCCTCCATCTTGATCGCGCATGACACCGTCCCCCTCCGCCCCAACCTTGTCAGCCGCCTCCGGCCCGCCCCGCATCTTCGACCCCGTGCGGCGCGAAGCCCGCCTGCGCCGGTCCGCCGCGACCTTCCCTGGGGCCGACTTCCTGCACCGGCGGGCGGCCGATAACGCGGCGGGCAGCCTGGAGGCGATCCTGCGGGATTTCCCCCTCGCCGTCGACCTGTCGGCGCAAGGCGGCGTGTTCGAAGAGGCGGTTCGCATGAGCGACGCCGCCCAGCGGATCGGACCGGTCGTCCGGCCGACGACTCTCTCTCAGCGGGCCGCGCCAGGCGCCGAGGCGCTGCCGGTGGAGGACGCGTCCGCCAACCTCATCGTGTCGCTGCTGACCCTGCACTGGGCCAACGACCTGCCGGGAGCGCTGGCCCAGATCAAACGCGCGCTGCAGCCGGACGGCCTGTTCATCGGCGCACTGTTCGGGGCGGGCACGCTGAAGGAGCTGCGGGGCGTGCTGACGGAGGCGGAGCTTGCCGAACGGGGCGGGGCGCAGGCGCGAATCTCGCCGTTCGCGGACGCCTATGACGGGGCGGCGCTGCTTCAGCGGGCGGGCTTTGCGCTGCCCGTATCGGACGTGGACCGCTTCACCGTGCGCTACCCTGACCTGTTCGCCCTGATCCGGGACCTGCGGGCCATGGGGGAGACCAATGCGCTGGCCGGCGCCGTCCGGCCCTTGAGCCGGGCTGTGATCGCGCGCGCGGCGTCGCTCTATGCCGAGCGTCACGGCGACGCCGACGGACGCATTCCGGTCAGTTTCGAGATCATCCATCTGGCCGGATGGGCGCCGCACGAAAGCCAGCAAAAGCCGCTGCCGCGCGGCTCGGCCAAGATGCGGCTGGCGGACGCGCTCGGCGTCAAGGAGCAGTCCGGCGAGGAACCGGCCTAGCTAAGCGCCTCGGCAAGCCGGCCCAGGGCCGCGCTGATCTTGTCGCCGATCCCGCCCACAGCAGCCACGATGGCGAGGGAGATCATTGCAACGATCAGGCCGTATTCGATGGCCGTGGCGCCCTTCCGGTCACGCGTCAGGCGCCTGAAGAGGGAAAGCGAAGGTCGTCGCATGTCCGCCCTCCTCGTGGCGATCATCAAAGCAGGTCGCGCAACCAGGCGACCAGAGGTTCGTCCGCAGGCGGCATGGGATAGTCGGACAGCCGGTTCGGCTTCACCCAGGCCAGGCCGGCGTGCTCGCGCGCGATGACCACGCCCGACCAGCGCCGGCACAGGTACAGTGGCATGAACAGGTGAAACGAATCGTAAGCGTGGCTGGCGAAAACGAACGGCGCCAGACAAGCCTCGTTGACGTCGATGCCGAGTTCTTCCCGCAGTTCGCGGATCAGCGCCTGTTCCGGCCGCTCGCCCGCCTCGACCTTGCCGCCGGGGAACTCCCACAGGCCGGCCAACTGCTTGCCCTCCGGGCGCTGCGCGATCAGCACCCGACCGTCGGGGTCGATCAGCGCGACGGCGACGACAAAGACCGTCTTCAACGGCGCGGTCACGAGCGATAGTCGCCGTTGATCTCGATGTAGCCCTTGGTGAGATCGCAGGTCCAGACGGTGGCCGAAGCGCGGCCGGAGCCGACGTCCACGCTGATGTCGATCTCGGCGTTCTTCATATAGGCGCTCATGGTCGCCTCGTCGTAGTCGGCGGCCGGCGCGCCGTCGATCGCGGCGACATGGGGGCCGAAGCGGATGGCCAGGCGGTCGCGGTCGACCGGCTCCTCCGTCTTGCCCACCGCCATGACCACGCGGCCCCAGTTGGCGTCCTCGCCGGCGATGGCGGTCTTCACCAGAGGGCTGTCGGCGATGGACTTGGCCAGCTTGCGGGCAGAGGCGGGAGAGGCGGCGCCGTCCACCTGGACCCGCACGAACTTGGTGGCGCCCTCGCCGTCCCGCACCAGCTGGTGCGCCAGATCCAGCATGACGCGGTCAAGCGCGGCGGAGAAGTCCTTCAGCCGCCGGTCGCCGACCCGGCCGATGCTCGGCGCGCCCGAGGCGCCTGTGGCGAACATCAGGCAGGTGTCGTTGGTGGAGGTGTCGCCGTCCACCGTGACCGAGTTGAAGGTGGTGCGCACGTGCAGGCCCAAGAGCGCCTTCAGCACCGGAGGCGCGATGCAGGCGTCGGTGACGATAAAGGCCAGCATGGTCGCCATGTCGGGCGCGATCATGCCCGAGCCCTTGGCGACGCCGGCGATCCTGACCGTGTGTCCCTCGATCTCGGCCTCGGCGTAGGCGCCCTTCGGAAAGGTGTCGGTGGTCATGATGGCGCGACCGGCCGCCGCCCAGTTGTCGGCGTGGAGCGATCCCGCGATCTCCGGCAGGCGCGCCGCGATCTTGCCGTCGTCCAGCACCACGCCGATGACGCCGGTCGAGGCCAGCATCACGTCGCGCTGGCGACAGCCGAATTGTTTGGCGACCTCCGAGGCCGTGCGCCGGGCGGCGTCGGCGCCCTGCTTGCCGGTGAAGGCGTTGGCGCATCCGGCGTTGACCACAAGCGCCCGCACGCCCTTGCCGCCGTCCGCCGCCTCCAGGCGCCGTCGACACCAATCGACGGGGGCCGAGCCGACCTTGTGCCGCGTCAGGACGCCGGCGCAGTTGGTGTTCTCGGCGAAGCGGAACACGACCAGGTCGTCGCGCTCATGCTTGTAGAAGCCGGCGCGGGCGGTCGCGATCTCCACCCCGCCGATAGGCGGAATGGCCGGGAACGGCACGGCCAGGGGCGAGACCTTGAGGCCCGGCTTGCCTGCCGGCGCGTCCGGCGGCACGGCGCCGCCCGTCGGCGTGCGCGTGGCGCGCTTCAGCGCCGACGCCAGGGGATCCAGCGCCTTTTCAAGCGCCTGTTCGATCTTCTGGCCGGTGGAGGCGGGGCGAGGGGGCGTCTTGCTCATGGTCTATGCCGCTGGGTCTATGCCGCAGGCGCGGGCGCGCTCGGACGCGGTGCAGAGGGCGTGTCGGCGGGCAGCAGCACATCGACCTCGGCCTTGCCGCGCAGTTGTTCCAGGAGCTGGCGCACGCCTTCATAGGTCAGGTAGCGGACGATCTGGGGCCGCGCCTGCTCCAGCGTCGGCGGCGTCTCCCGCCGGCGATCCTCGACCCGCAGCACGGCCCAGCCGCCCTCGGTCTGGAAAGGCCCCACGACCGAGCCGGCCGGCCGGTCGCGCAATGCGTCTGCGTAGGTCTGGGGCATCACATCCAGCGTGGAGTAGCCCAGGTCGCCGCCGGAGAACCGCGTCGCCTCGTCGATAGAGCGCTCGCCCGCCACCGCCTCGAACGCCGCGCCCTGGCCCAGGATACCCAGCACCGCGTCGGCTTCCGGCCGGGTGCGCGACAGGATCAGCCGCACCCGCACCTCTTCGGACGTCTTCGCCAGTCTCAGCTGCTCGTTGTACAGCGTCTCGACCGCCTTCTCGGACACGGCGCCGTTCACCACCGTCTCCACCAGCATGTCGCCCAGGATGCGCTCGCGCGTGGCCTCTAGCCGGCGCTGGGCCAGGGGAGAGTCGTCCAGCTTGCGGCGCTCGGCCTCGCGGGCCAGCAGCTTCTGGTCGATGACCTCGTCCAGCACGCGCCGGAACAGGTCGGAGGTGACGTCCAGCGTCTCGCCCTCGCCGACCAGCCCTTGAGCCACCGCCTCGCGCTTGACGTCGGAGGCCCAGAGGGTCTGGCCCTGCACCTCGGCCACGGCGCGATCGTTCGGCTCAGGCGCGCGGTCGTCGCCGTCGCGCCCGCAGCCCGAGGCCGTCAGGCCGACCGCCAGCAGGATCGCGACCAGACCGGGAGTCCGCCGGATGGGGCTCATGGGGCGCGCTCCGTCGTGAAGGGGCGTGAAAACCCCTTGCGTTGACAGGGGTAGAGGCGGTGCTTAAGTCCCGCCTGCGCCCAAGTCGAGGGGTTTTGATCGTCCGCGCGGCCCTTCGCGTGCGCCCGTTTCGCGGCGACGGGGCCGCCGCCGGTCCGACCGCCGGCCGACCCGCATCACCGCCGCCCCACTCGGGATTTCAGAGCCGCTCAAGCTCCAAAACGCCTGACCGCCTACCGGATCCAACATGCTCGGCTTCGCCAAGAAACTCTTCGGCTCTTCCAACGACCGCAAGGTCAAGGCTTTCCAGGATCAGGCCCAGCGCATCAATGTGCTGGAGCCCAAGTTCGCCGCCCTGTCCGACGACGAGCTGCGGATGATGACGGACGCCTTCAAGGACCGGCTGGAGCGCGGCGAAAGCCTGGACAAGATCCTGCCGGAAGCCTTCGCCGTGGTGCGCGAGGCCTCCAAGCGGGTGCTGGGCCAGCGTCAGTACGACGTTCAGCTGGCCGGCGGCATGATCCTGCACGAAGGCGGCATCGCCGAGATGCGGACCGGCGAGGGCAAGACGCTGGTGGCCGTGGCGCCGGTGTATCTGAACGCGCTGGCGGGCAAGGGCGTGCACGTGATCACCGTGAACGACTATCTGGCGCGACGCGACGCCGAGACCATGGGCCGCGTCTATCGCTTCCTGGGCCTCGAAGTCGGCGTGATCGTCAACGGTCTGAGCCAGGGCCAGCGTCAGGCCGCCTACGCCGCCGACGTCACCTATGGCACCAACAACGAATTCGGCTTCGACTATCTGCGCGACAACCTGGTCTATGACCGGCGCGAGATGGTGCAGCGCCCACACAACTTCGCCATCGTCGACGAAGTGGACTCCATCCTGATCGATGAGGCGCGCACGCCCCTGATCATCTCGGGACCGACTGAGGACCGCTCGGACCTGTACAAGATCCTGGACGGCCTGATCAAAGAGCTGATCACCGACAAGTCGACCTACGAGCTGGACGAAAAGCAGAAGCAGGTCCTGCTGACCGAAGAAGGGTCGGAGCGGATCGAGCAGGCATTGGAAGCCGGCGGCCACTTCGCCGAGGACACCACGGGTCTCTACGACGCCGCCAACATCAGCCTGGTGCACCACACCAACCAGGCCCTGCGCGCCAACACCCTGTACCAGCGCGACAAGGACTACATCATCAAGGGCGAAGAGATCGTCCTGATCGACGAGTTCACCGGCCGCATGATGGTCGGCCGCCGCCTGTCCGAAGGCCTGCACCAGGCCATCGAGGCCAAGGAAGGCGTCAAGATCCAGCCCGAGAACCAGACGCTGGCCTCGGTCACCATCCAGAACTACTTCCGCCTGTACGAGAAGCTGTCGGGCATGACCGGCACCGCCGCGACCGAGGCGCAGGAGTTCGGCGACATCTACAAGATGGACGTGCTGGAGGTCCCGACCAACCGGCCGATCCAGCGCAAGGACCACGACGACGAGGTCTATCGCACTCACGCCGAGAAGAACCAGGCGATCGCGCGCCAGATCGCCGAATGCCATCTGGCCGGTCAGCCGATCCTGGTCGGCACCGTGTCGATCGAACGGTCGGAGCAGCTGTCCGACCTCTTGAGCCGCTACGAGTACAAGGTCGAGACCGCGCGCACGCTGAAGGCCGAATACGCCGGAAAGGCCAAGGAGGCGGAAAAGGTCGGCGACGCCGCCTATGACATCACCTACGAGACCAGGCTGAGCGGCATTCCGCACAACGTCCTGAACGCGCGTCAGCACGAGCAGGAAGCCTATATCGTGGCGGATGCGGGCCTGCCGGGCGCGGTCACCATCGCCACCAACATGGCCGGACGCGGCACCGACATCCAGCTGGGCGGCAACCTCGAGATGAGGATGCAGAAGTGGATGCTGGAACAGCGCAACATGGCGCTGGAGGTCACGCCCGAGGCGGAAGCCGCCAAGGAAGCCGAGTTCAAGGCGGACATCGCCGTACAGAAGCAGAAGGCGCTCGCCGCCGGCGGCCTGTTCGTGCTCGGCACCGAACGCCACGAAAGCCGACGCATCGACAACCAGCTGCGCGGGCGCACCGGACGTCAGGGCGATCCGGGCGTGTCCAAGTTCTACCTGTCTTGCGAGGACGATCTGCTGCGCATCTTCGCCGGCGACCGGCTCGATTCGATCATGAAGACCTTTGGCGTGGCCGAGGGCGAGGCGATCACCCACCCCTGGCTGAACCGCGCCATTGAGACAGCGCAGAAGCGCGTCGAGCAGCGCAACTATGACATCCGCAAGAACCTGCTGAAGTACGACGACGTCGTGAACGACCAGCGCAAGGCGGTGTTCGAGCAGCGTCAGGAGTTCATGGACTCCGAGGACCTGTCTGAACTGGTCGGCGACTTCCGCCGCGAGGTGGTGACGGATCTGGTCGAGCGCTACATGCCGCCCAAGGCCTATGCCGAGCAGTGGGACATCGACGGCCTGGACGAAAAGGTCCGCTCGACGCTGGGACTGGAGCTGCCGCTGCGTGACTGGGCGGCCGAAGAGGGCGTGTCCAACGAGGAGATCGAGGAGCGGCTGCAAGACGCCGCCGCCGCGCGTGCGGCCGAGCGGCTGGAGCTGATCGGAGCCGATCAGACGCGGGGGCTCGAAAAGCAGTTCATGCTGCAGATGATCGACATGCAGTGGCGCGAGCACCTGGTCCACCTGGACCACCTGCGCGGCGTCATCGGCCTGCGCGGCTACGGCCAGCGCGATCCGCTGAACGAGTACAAGACCGAAGCCTTCACCCTGTTCGAGAACCTGCTGAACGAGCTGCGCCACAATGTGACGCGCTGGCTGATGACGGTGGAGTTCCGTTTCCAGCCGCCGCCCGAACTACCCGAGTTCCAGGAGATCCACCTGAACCCCGGCACCGGCGAGAACGAGATGGCGAATACGGCCGCGCAGAACCCGGAAGGCCAGCTGATCGGCGACGACCGCGCTCGCCTGCCGGTCGAGGCGCTTCCCGTCGGCTGGGAGATGACCGGCCGCAACGCCGCCTGCCCCTGCGGCTCGGGCCGCAAGTTCAAGCATTGCCACGGGGCGTTGGTCTAGGCGCAGACTTAACTGATGGGACCTGGAGGCGGATCGCAATGTGGTCCGCCTCTTGTCTTGGGTGCACGGCGGCAAGCGCCTAATGTGCCTGCATGAGCCACAAAGCCCTGTTCTCCCGCGCCCTATCGCTTGCGCCCGAGCGCCTGCACTTCGCCGCGCACAGCCACCACCTGTGGCCGGACGCCAGCTTCGAGGCGCAGACGCAGGCGTGGATCGACGCCAACGCTCATGCGGACCGCAAGTGGGATCTGGTGTTCGGACAAGTCATCCCTGAGGCGCAGGCGCATGTCGGGCGCGAGCTGAACCTGCCGTCGCCCGACAGCGTGGTGTTCTCGTCCAACACGCACGACTTCCTGCTGAGGATTTTCTCGGGGTTCGAGCGGCGGCCGGTCCGCATCCTGTCCACCGACGGCGAGTTCCACTCGTTCCGGCGCCAGGCCGATCGCTGGGTCGAAACGGGCGAGGCGCTGGTCACGCGCGTCCCGCTGGAGCCGTTCAGCAGCTTCGGCGAGCGCTTCCTTCAGGCTGCCGAACAGGGCGGCCACGACTGGATCGTGGTCAGCCATGTCTTTTTCCGCACCGGTCAGGTGTTCGACCGCTTCGAGGCTCTGGCCGAACTGGCGCGGCCCGAGGGACCTTGGGTGCTGATCGACGGCTATCACGGCTTCATGGCCACGCCGACCGACCTGTCGCGCGTGGCGGACCGCGTCTTCTACATGGCCGGCGGCTACAAATACGCCATGGCGGGCGAGGGTGCGTGCTTCCTGCATTCGCCAGACGGCTTCTGCCCGCGCCCGGCGATCACCGGCTGGTTCGCGGAGTTCGGCGATCTTTCGGGGCCGCCGGGCGGGGTTCAGTACCGCAGCGACGGCGGGCGGTTCTGGGGAGCGACCTTCGACTGTTCGGCGCTCTATCGCTTCAACGCGGCGCGCCGAATGCTGGCGGACACTGGGCTTGACACGGCTGCGGTGGCGGATCACGCCCGCACGCTGATGCAGCTGTTCCAGGATGCGGTGGAGGACGGCCGCGCCGGCCCCCTGTCTCAGGCGGTCCTGCTCAATCCGCTGGCGGGCGACGGCGCCCGTGCGCGCTTTCTGGCGCTGCGCCACCCGGAGGCGGCGCGCTGGCGCGAACAGCTGCTCGCCGGCGACATCGTCACAGACGTGCGCGACGACGTGATCCGCTTCGGATTTGGCCTTTATCAGAATACGGAGGATGTCGAGCACCTGATCGCGGCCTGCGCTCGGCTCTAGCCGGTCAGTAGAAGGTGGTGTCGTCGCCGCGCTTGGCCTCGGGCGGCTGACGCGATGGCGTCGACCGTTGCGGTCGGGGCGTGGCGGCGGGCGCCCGAGGCTGGACGTTCGGCGGCGCCTGGGGCGAGGTCTGAGGCGTCGTCCGGGTCGATGTTCCGGGCGGGGACAGAGGCCGGGCCGGGGCGACGCCCGACGGCGATGGCGGCATGGCGGGCAGGCTCGGATAGGGCAGGCCGGGATCGGCGGGGGCCGCTCGCCCATTCTCCGGCGCCTCCTCGGACGAGGCTTCGGTCTCGACCGGCGGCGGCGCCGAGCGTCCCGAGGCGTCCAGGTCGTCGCGGACAAAGGCCCAGGACCGGTCGTCCGCGCAGGCGCAGGCCTTGAGGAACCCTTGGCGATCGCGCCACAGGATGATCGGATACTGTGTCTCCACCCCCGCGTCACGCAGCAGCGTCGTGAGGCGCTCCACAAAGACGCGGCCGGCGTCGACCACGGCCGCGCGCGCCAGGTTGCGGTCCGCGCTGGGCAGGCCCTCGGCGCGCCACTGACGGGCCGGCGTCGCGCTCCATTGCTCGTACAGCGACCAGTCGCGCGTCAGCCAAAGCTCGGCGACGGTCGCACGCTCGGCCGCTGTGGACTGAATCCGGCCGTCCTGGTCGGGGCGCGCGAAGGCGATAGCGCGCACATCGACGCCCGCCGCCCGCAGTTGCGGCGCCGCCTCGCGCTCGAAGCGGCGCGCGGCCGGGTTGTCGTGGTAGGCGACGACATAGAGCGGCGTGTCGCCCCCGCCTGGCGACACCCAGGACGCCTCGTCCAGCAGGCGTTGGATCTCGGCCGGGGCGCGGCTGATCGTCACGGGCTGGAAGCGGGAATAGAAGTTCCAGTAGGCCCAGTAGCCCGCCGCGACCAGCAGCGCCCCGACCACAAGAGCCATGATCGACCAGATCAGCACGCGTCTCAGGGCGGTCACCGGCGTCTCCTCAGCTTCACCGTTCCTAGCGTGAACGCAGCCGGCGGCAAACCGTTGTCCCGCAGGCGCGGATCAGGGTGTCCAGCCGGTGGTCTGCGCGACCTCGGCGTCGGGGTCGGCGACTTCGCCGCGCGTCTTTCTGACCTCCGCCCAGGCCGCGCGCAGCAGCTCCGGCACGCCTTCGCCCGAGACGCCGGACACCAGCATGGGTCGGCGGCCCGCGACGGCCTCCAGCTCCGCAACCTTTTCCTCGCGCAGTTTAGGCGTCAGGGCGTCGATCTTGTTCAGCGCCAGGATCTCGGCCTTGTCGGCCAGCCCTTCGCCGTAGGCCTCCAGCTCGCCGCGGATAATGCGATAGGCCTCGGCCACGTCGTCCTGCGTGCCGTCGATCAGGTGGATCAGAGAGGCCGAACGCTCGACGTGACCCAGGAAACGGGTGCCGAGCCCCGCGCCTTCGGACGCGCCTTCGATCAGGCCGGGAATGTCGGCGATGACGAAGCGTTCGGTCGGAGACAGGTCCACCATGCCGAGGTTGGGCGTCAGGGTGGTGAAGGGATAGTCGGCGACCTTGGGCCGGGCGGCGCTGGCGGCGGACAGAAAGGTCGACTTGCCCGCATTCGGCAGGCCCGCCAGGCCGATGTCGGCGATCAGCTTCAGCCGCAGCCAGATCCAGCGCTCCTGGCCGTCCTGTCCGGGATTGGCGTGGCGCGGAGCCTGATTGACAGGCCCCTTGAAGCGGACATTGCCCCAGCCGCCGTTGCCGCCCTTCAGCAGTAGTTCGGACCGGCCGGCCACGTCCATGTCCAGCAGCACCGTCTCCTTGTCCTCGTCCAACACCTGTGTGCCGACCGGCACCTTCAGTACCACGTCCTCGCCCTTGGCGCCGTGCATCTGGCGGCCCTGGCCGTGGTTGCCGGTCTGGGCCTTGAAATGCTGCTGGTAGCGGTAGTCAATCAGGGTGTTCAGCCCCTCCACAGCCTCGATCCAGACGTCGCCGCCCCGCCCCCCGTCGCCGCCGTCCGGGCCGCCGTTGGGAATGAACTTCTCGCGCCGGAACGACACGGAGCCCGCGCCGCCGGAGCCGGAGCGGATATAGATCTTGGCCTGATCAAGGAACTTCATTGCCGGCTTATGCCGCAGATGCGCGGCTTTTTCGAGCCTGCGGCCGAACCCCGCGCGCGCAGGGGTGTTGAGTCGGCTCCCCACTCGAACAAGGACCGATCATGGCTGTCTTCAACAAAGACATCATCAAGCTGACCACGGACAACAAGCACTTCCAGAAGGAAGTCTATTATGACGAGCAGTGCCAGATCGTGATGATGAGCATCGAGCCCGGCGACGACATCGGCGAAGAAACCCACGACGCCGACCAGACGACCTTTTTCGTGGCCGGCGAGGGCCAGGTCGTGGTCGACGGCTCGCGCTCCAAGGTGACGCCGAACCACATCGTGGTCATCCCCAAGGGCGCGGTGCACAACATCATCAACAAGGGCGAGGAGCCGCTGAAGCTGTTCACCGTCTATTCGCCGCCGGCGGAGGAAGAAGGCGTGTCGCACAAGACCAAGGAAGAGGCGGAAGCCGCTGAAGAGAACTGAGGCTCAGCCTTAAAGGGTCAAGCGGAGGGGCGGGCGAAAGGGCCCGCCCCTTGCGGTTTCAGCCCAGCGCCAGGGTCACGGCCCTGATGTTCACATACTCCTCGATCCCGTGCCGCGAGCCCTCGCGGCCGTAGCCGGACTGTTTGACGCCGCCGAAGGGCGCGACCGCCGTGGAGATGATGCCGGTGTTGATTCCGCACATCCCCGCCTCGATCCGGCGGCCCAGCCGCATGGCACGGTTCAGGTCGCGCGTGAACAGATAGGAGGCGAGGCCCAGGTCGCTGGCGTTGGCCTTGTCCAGAACCTCCTCCTCGCCGTCGAAGGCGAAGACGGGCACAACTGGGCCGAAGGTCTCTTCCTCGCGGAACAGGGCGTCGTCGCCGCCAAAGGTCACGGTGGGCTGGAAGAAGCGGCCGCCGCGTTCGTGCCGTGCGCCGCCCGTCAGCACCTCGCCGCCGTCCGCGACGATGCGGGCCAGATGCGCCTCGACCTTGTCCAGCGCCTTGTCCTCGATCAAGGGCCCGACCTTGACGCCGTCTTCGAAGCCGCCGCCGACCGAAAGCTTCGCCACCTCGGCCGCCAGACGCTCGGCGAAGTCGCGCGCGACCGAACGCTCAACATAGACGCGATTGGGGCAGACGCAGGTCTGGCCCGAGTTGCGGAACTTGCCCTTGATGGTCTCGGTGACGGCAAGCTTCAGATCGGCGTCGGCGAAGACGATCAGGGGCGCCGCGCCGCCTAGCTCCATCGACACCCGCTTCAGCGTCGGCGCGCACTGTTCCGCCAGCTTGCGTCCCACAGGCGTCGAGCCGGTGAAGGACAGTTTGCGGATCAGGGGCGAGGCGGTCAGGACGCCGCCGATCGCACCCGCATCGCCAGTGACGACGCTGAGGACACCCGGCGGCAACCCGGCTTCGTAGGCAAGCTCCGCCAGGGCGATGGCGGTGAAGGGCGTCTGGCTGGCCGGCTTGACCACGGCGGTACAGCCGGCCGCAAAGGCCGGTCCCAGCTTGCGCGTCAGCATGGCGGCCGGAAAATTCCAGGGCGTGATCAGGGCGCAAGGGCCGACCGCCTCCCGGAAGGTCAGGATCAGGTGGCCCAGCGGGCTGTCGTGCGTCTCTCCCGTGAGGCGCTCGGCCTCGCCCGCGAACCACTTGATGAAGCCGTTGGCGTAGGCGACCTCCCCCTTGGCCTCCTCGAACGGCTTGCCGTTCTCCATCGACATCAGGGCGGCCAGGCCGTCCGCGTGGTCGTCGATCAGCCCGGCCCAGTCGCGCAGGAAGCGGCCGCGCGCATGCGGATCGTCCTGCGACCAGGCGGGAAACGCCTCATCGGCCGCCCGGATGGCCTGCTCCGTCTCCGAGGCGCCGAGTTTGGGAACATGGCCGATGATCTCGCCGGTCGCCGGATCGTCGACGGCGATGACCTCGCTTGAGCCACGCGACGGCTCGCCGCCGATCAGGGCGTGTTCGCGCAGCAGGGCGAGGCCGGCCTGGCGTGGATCAAGGGTCATGGCGTCGGCTCCACAAAGCAAAAAGGCTCGCCGCAGGGCGAGCCTCTTCGTTGTCGTCGATGATGATGGCGGGCAGGCCTCAGCAGGTCTGGCCCTGAGCGCATTCCGTGACGGCCTTGCCCGCCGCTTGGGTGTCGCGGCCCACGCCGGAAATGGTGTTGCAGGCCGCGGTGGTCAGGGCGGCGGCGGCGGCGACGAAAACAAACAGCTTGCGCATGGCGACAGCTCCGATGAAGCGCCGGCGACGCGTCGTCGGCCAAGCCGCATCAACGCAAGGGGCGAGCCGGGGTTCCGAACGGCCGCACCGGCTGATCGGCCGGATCCACGGGGCTGAGCGCCTCCGGCGTGGCGAAGGTCATGCGGGCGATGGCGCCGCCCGACGGCGCGGCGACCAGTTCGAAATCGCCGCGCAACTGCTTGGCGAAGGCGCCCATCAGGGTGCGGCCCACGCCCGACTGGGCGCCGGCGGCCGAGGCGCCCGGCCCGTCGTCCTCGACCTCCAGGATGCTGCGCTCGCCGTTGACGCGGAAGCGCACGTCCAGCCGCCCGCCGCGGCCGGCGAAGGCGTGCTTCTGCGCATTGGTGACCGCCTCGACCAGCCACAGGGCCAGGGGCGCCAGCTTGTCGGGATCGACCACGAGGGAGTCGGCCTCCACCTTGGACACGACCACAGGCCCGCGCGCGGCTTCGCTGGCGACCAGCTGTCCCACCAGTTCGGTCAGGAACTCGCGGGCGTCGGCGTGGCGGATGTCCTCGCTCTGGTAGAGGGTGCGGTAGATCAGGGCGAGGGCCGAGATGCGCTGGCGCGTGTCGCCCAGCGCCGCCTTGGCCGGCGCGTCGGTTAGCGCCCGCTGCTGCATCGACAGCAGCGAGGAGATGATCTGCAGGTTGTTCTTCACCCGATGGTGGATCTCGCGCATCAGCGCGTCCTTCTCCATCAGGCTTTCCGTCAGCGAACGGTCGCGCGCGACGATGGCCTCGGCCATTTCATCCAGGGTCCGCGCCATGGTGCGGATCTCCGAAGGCGCGTTCATCGCCTGCAGAGGGCGGACGGAGAAGCGCCCCTTGGCGTAGATGGCGGCGATCCGCTCCAGATAGTCGAGCCAGCGGATGAAGATGCGCTCGGACAGCAGCATCACGGCCGCGAACGCCGTCAGCCACGCGCCCAGCGGCAGAAGCAGCGTGCCGATCGGGTTCAGTCGCGCCCACGACAAGAGGCCGGGCGCGGGCGCCGACAGCAGGGCGTAAACGTCATTCCCCGCCAGGGCCGACCCGGCGTAGTAGCGCCGCTCTCCGTGCGCATCCTTGCCCTGGAAGACGGGAGGGCCGTCGGCGGCGCGCTCCACCCATCCGTTCAGCGTCTGCCGTCCCGACAGGCGGAAGGTGTCGGCGTCGGTGGCCACCAGAAGCTGGCCGGCCGCGTCGGTCAGGGCGGCCTGGGAATCCTCCGGAAGCGCGGGGTCGTCGATGTCCGGCTGCAGGGTCTGCAAGGGAATGACCGCCGCCATGGCCCCGTCGAATCCGCCCATCGGCCGCTCGGCCCGGATCGCGACGATCAGGGACGGCCGTCCGTCGAAGACGCTGGGCGGGGCCCGCGTCACCACCAGCTCGTCGCCCCGCCGCAGCCGTTGGAACCAGGCTTCGCCCGCGCTGCTGCGGCCGTTGATGGCGGGCGTCGGGGGGGCGGGGGACGCAATGGCGGCGCTGTCGGCGTCCAAGGCGGGTGCGGGATCAACCGAAGGGGGCGGAGCCGAGGAGTCGCACACCAGCCGGCCGTCGGCGGTCAGCCGGTAAAGCCCCTCATAGCCCTCCAGCCGCCCGACCAGCGCCGACATCCGCGCTTGGCAGTCCGGATCGTCCACGTCGGGGCTCAGGGCCCTGAGCAGGACCTGGGCGCTGTCCAGCCGCCCCCGGGCCGCCGCGGCGCTGCGTTCGACCGCGAGCTCGAGATCGCGACGGCGCTCTTCGGCCTGGACGCGGAAATGGTCCTGCGTCTGGATGATGCTGAGGATGAAGATCGGCAGCAGGGCCAGCGCCATGGCGACGCCTAGCCGGAACCGGATGCCCTGAAAGCGGGGCGAGCCGCGCCCGAAGCTCCGGCCCACGGCCGCCAGACGCCTCATGTCAGTTCCGGGCGCCGCTCAGACGGTCCGCGTCGGCCAAAATCGAGCGCATGGCGTCGCCGGCCGCCTTGCCGTCGCGGCCGTAACCGCCCTTTTCCAGAGTGGCCTGAAGCGCGCGGCGCGCGCGGCTGACGCGGCTCTTCACCGTGCCGACGGCGCAGCCGCAGATCTCGGCCGCCTCTTCATAGGCGAAGCCGCCTGCGCCCACCAGGATCAGCGCCTCTCGCTGCTCTTCCGGCAGGGTCTTCAGCGCCTGGCGCAGTTCGTCCAGGGCGACCGGCGCCTCGGGATCGTCCACGGCGACGAGGGTGCGTTCGGCGGCTTCCTGATCCAGCTGCGACTGGCGCCAGGAGCGACGCTTTTCCGAGTAGAACTGGTTGCGCAAAATCATGAAGGTCCAAGCCTTCATGTTGGTGCCCATCTGGTACGAGGCCCGCGCGTCCCAGGCCTTCATCATGGCGTCCTGGGCCAGATCGTCGGCCGCGGTCGGATCGCCGGTCAGGGTCCGGGCGAAGGCGCGCAGGTGCGGGATCAGCGTGACCAGTTCGGTCTTGAAGGCCGCGTCGTCGGCCGAGGGCGGTTTGGGCGCGGCGCCCAAGCGTGCGGTGCTCATGATTGGTCGCCTTGCGACGCACGGGCGTCGGCGCGGCGCAGGATATCCAGGAACTCGTCCGGAACAGGTTCATTGACCACCTGGTCGAACATGTGCCGCAGCTTCACGCCGATGGCTTGCTGGCGCAGTCGCGCCTCCTCGAGACCAGCCTCGTCGTCAGGCGCGACAGGGTCCCGCCGTGAGGCGTGGGATGAATCAGTCATGTACGGGACACCGCCCCCAACTTGCAGTGTGATAATCAAGCGGCCTAAACGCCGCCCTCTCCGTGCGGTTCCGGCGACGCCCGCACTTTGTTGCAGGTCTTGCGCCACGGCGTGGAACCGTGGTGGTGTGCGCACGTTCTGCAACGCTGTAGCGCTTTCCCGATCTGGTCGGGAGGGCGATTTTCGTCGGGGAATATCCATGAGTCTCTTGGCCAGGCTAGCGCCGCATCTTCCGTATGTCCGTCGTTATGCGCGAGCGCTGACCGGCGATCAGTCGACGGGCGACAACTATGTGCGCGTGGCGCTGGAGGCTCTGGCCGCCGGGGAGCAGCAGCTGCCTCCGGAAATGACGCCGCGCGTCGCGCTTTATCATGTGTTTCACGCCATCTGGTCGTCCACAGGCGCCCGGCTGGAGGATGAAAGCGGCCTGGACGGGCGCGAGGACGCGTCCCGCCGGCTGATGCGCATCTCGCCGCGGTCCCGCCAGGCCTTTCTGCTGACGGCGCTGGAAGGTTTCACCCCGTCCGAGGCCGCGCAGATCCTGTCGGCCGATCCGCGCGACGTGGAGCGGCTGATCTCGGACGCCCAGTCCGACATCGACGCCGAGCTCGCGACCGACGTGCTGATCATCGAGGACGAGGCGATCATCTCGGCGGACATCGAAAGTCTCGTGCGGGAGCTGGGCCACCGGGTCACCGGCACGGCCACGACCCACGACGAAGCGGTGGATGCGGTTTCGCGTCACCGTCCGGGTCTGGTGCTGGCGGACATCCAGCTGGCTGACGGATCGTCCGGCATCGATGCCGTTAAGGACATCCTGAAGAGCATCGACGTGCCCGTGATCTTCATCACCGCCTTCCCCGAGCGCCTGCTGACGGGCGAGCGTCCGGAGCCGACCTTCCTGATCACCAAGCCCTTCCAGCCCGAGACGGTGAAGGCGGCGATCAGCCAGGCGCTGTTCTTCCATCCTTCGCGCCAGAAGGAAGCCGCCTGAAACCCAGGCGCACGAACCTCGTCGATAAGGCCGCTTCGCTTCCCGCGAGGCGGCCTTTTTCATGCTCGTGACGGACCCCGAGCTTCAGACGCGAAAAAGCCCGCTGCGGGGGATACATCGCAGCGGGCTCTTTGCGCTCTTGCTGAGCGGACGTTTCCTCCCCGAAACGCCTTCAAGAAGCACCGCGTTTGCGTCTGGCCTCTCGAGTGAGACCAAATGACGCCTTAACCGGGTCCAAGTCAACGCCGCCTCGCCGCCTCGACAGGGTTTGTTCGAAAAAACGTCGAACACAACCGTCCAGTCTGTCCAGTTATCGAAGCCTATTCGATAATAGCCTGGATTACTGCGGCGAGCTGGTCGCGCGGGACGGTTTGCTGGCCGGGGCGTTCGGCCTTCCAGGCCTCGTTGTCCGCGATGCCTCGGGCCGCGGCGCGACCTGCGTTCAGATCCTTGATCGTGACCAGCCTTTGGGCGATCTCGTCACCGCCCAGCAGCACGGCGGCGGGCGCGCCCCGGCGATCGGCGTATTTCATCTGCGCCTTCATGCCCGCCCGACCCAAGTAGAGTTCGGCCGCGACGCCGGCGGCGCGCAGTTCGGCGACGGCCGACAGATAATGGGGCGTGTCGGCGTCCGAAAAGGCGATCACCACCACCGGCCCCCGCGTCGCGCCCGCCGCGCCATGGCCTGCGGCGCGCAAGGCGGCCGCAAGGCGCGACACGCCGAACGAAAAGCCCGTCGCGGGCAGGCTCTGGCCGGTGAAGCGGGCCACCAGATCGTCATAGCGACCGCCCCCGCCGATGGAGCCGAACCGCACCGGCCGCCCCCTGTCGTCCGTGGTCTCCAGCAGCAGTTCGGCCTCGAACACCGCGCCGGTGTAATACTCCAGCCCACGCACGATAGTCGGATCGAAGCGCACCGCCGCCTCCTCGACCCGCATGGCCCTCAGCGCCTCGTCGATGGCCGAGAGTTCAGCAAGTGCGGCCTCGCCAGCCGCCCCCAGCGACGCGCCGCAGTTCGCGACGGTCCGCAGCGTTTCAGCGCGCGTCATGCCGGGGTTTGACGCGGACGCCAAAAAGGCCTGGATCGCGTCGGTGACGGACGAAGGTAGGCGGGCGCCCCTGGTATAGTCGCCGGACTCGTCCAGCCGCCCCTCGCCGAGCAGGGCCGCGACCCCCTCCCAGCCCAGGCGGTCGAACTTGTCCACGGCGCGCAAGGCGGTCAGCCGCTGCGCCGGATCGGACACGCCTCCGGCGTCGAACAGGCCGTCGAACAGCTTGCGGTTGGAGACGCGGATCACCGCCTGGCCGGGCCCAAGCCCGGCCGCGCGAAGGCCTTCGCCCGCCATGGCGATGATCTCGGCGTCGGCTTCCGGCCGGTCGGAGCCCACGGTGTCGGCGTCGCACTGCCAGAACTCACGGAAGCGGCCGGGGCCGGGCTTTTCGTTGCGCCAGACCGGCCCGTAGGCATAGCGGCGGAAAGGCTTGGGCAGGGTCTCCCAGTTCTGCGCCGCGAACCGGGCCAGAGGCGCGGTGTGGTCATAGCGCAGCGCCATCCAGTCGCCGGGCGTGTCCGAGCCCGCGTCGTCCTGCAACGCGAACACCCCCTCGTTGGGACGGTCGGCGTCCGGCAGGAACTTGCCCAAGGCGTCGGCGTATTCGAACGCCGGCGTCTCCAGCGCCTCAAAGCCCCAGCGTTGGTAGACGCGCGACACCTCGGCCACGATGCGCCGCTCGGCCAGCAGGTCCGGTCCGCGCTTGTCGCCGAAGCCGCGGGGGTTGCGGGCGAGCGGGCGGGCGGTGGCGTCGTCAGGGGTGTCGGTGCTCATGGCGGGCGATTAAGCCATCGCCTTCGCCGCCGCAACGCGCCTCAGGCGGCCGGAACCAGTTCAATGAGGTCGAGAGTCGATTCCGCCTGCGGCCAGGGCGTGACCAGCCGCCAGCGCCGTTCGCCGATCCGCTCCAGCAC
Source organism: Pseudomonadota bacterium (assembly GCA_023456105.1). Classification (GTDB taxonomy): domain Bacteria; phylum Pseudomonadota; class Alphaproteobacteria; order Caulobacterales; family Caulobacteraceae; genus Brevundimonas. The sequence continues at coordinate 52,626 of JAEYAO010000008.1, forward strand.
CGCCAGCATGTCTCGGTCGGCGGACTGCCCGTAGGCGGGAGAGGTCGTCTCGCCGCCAAGCGCCATCGCTCCCAGAAGAATCATGCGCCGGTCGGTGTCGGCGAAGAGCCGGCCGGACGGGCGCTGCGATCCCGTGAGCTTGATGAAGCGCAAGCCCTCTGGGGTCTGCTCGATGCGGCAGGCGAACCAGCCATAGACCACATAGCCCAACCCGGCCTCTTCGCCGGCCGTCTCCGACTGGGAGCCCAGCTTCACCGTTCGACAGCGATAGGCGCCCGGCGGCGGCGGCACGCCCGGCCGCGCCGCATCCGGCGCGATCAACTCGCCCACGCGCGTCAGGTCGCCCGATCCCGGCAGGCGGCGGGCCTGATCCAGGGCCCGTGTCCAGGCCTCGCCCAGACGGTCATGGCGGTCCTGATCGGCGGCGCTGGCCTCGGCGCGCCAGCCGGAGGAGGCCGGCGTCGGAGCCGCCTCCTCGACCGGCGGCGTGGCGGGGGGCGACGTGGCGCAACCCGCGGCGGCCAGGATGAGCAGGGAGGCGATGATCGATCGGGAACGAACGAGACGCAAGCGGCGGCTCCTTGCAGAACAAGACCCGTGTTGACCCGGAACACCGGGGCCGCGTCAAGGGCGGTGTTCGCCGACGCCTATGCGCAGGCCGAGCCGGTCGCCCGCATCTGTTCGCCCATCGAGTCTTCCGCAGCCTCGGCGAGAGCCCGCTCCAGCGCCTGGGCCAGGGCCGGGACATGCAGCGGCTTGGCGAGGTAGGTGGAGAAGCCGGAGGCCCCGACCTTTGCGAGATCATCCGGCAGGGCCCCGGCGGACAGGGCGATAACAGGGATGTCGCGGGTCAGGGGATCGCCGTCCAGCCGCGCCTTCACCTCGATTCCGTCCATGCCGGGCAGGTTGATGTCCAGGATCACCACGTCCGGCCGCAGGTCGCGCGCCAAGGTCAGGCCTTCCGGACCCGTCTCGGCCACATGCAGCGCCAGAGGCCCCAGGGCCGTGATCACCTGGCGCATCAGGGCGATGTTGGATGGATTGTCCTCGACGTACAGCAGGGTCGCCGGCGGGAGCGGCCTGTCCGGCGCGGCGACGACCGGCATGTCCCGCCGAGCCGCTCGCGCCAGGGTCATGACGAGGTCCAGACCGTCGGCGCCCGCCGCGGCGGTCAGTCGGCCGCCCATCGCCTCGACCAGTCCCCGCGCCAGCGCCAGGTTCATGACTTCGCCCCGAGGCAGGGCGGGGTCGCTAAAGGTTTCAAACGGCTTGAACAGCGTCCCCAGCTCCGCCGACGTCGGCGATCCCGCCGCGTCCGACACCCGCACGACCAGTTCGGCGTCGTCATCGGCCTCAAGTGCGATCGAGACCACGGCGTCGGACGAGCTTCGACGGATCGCGTGGCTGATCAGCGTCGTCAGCGTCTCGTGCAGGCGCCCGCGATCGGCGGCGACGCAAATCCCGGCCTCGGGCGTGGGAAGGCCCAGGGTGACGCCTCTGGCTTGCGCCAGCGACGCCAGACCGTCGCAGACCTGACGCAGAAGGACCTGCGGATCCACACGCTCTATCGACAGGGACACGCGTCCCGCCTGAAGGCGGGCGAAGGCCGTCACCTGGTCGACCAGGTCTCGCAGTTCGGCGCCGGCGCCCAGAATCTGATGCACGGCCTGATCCTGCCGACGGGTCAGCGGCTCGGCCGCCCCATTCATTCGGATCAGTTCGGCGAAGCCAATCACGGCGTTGAGCGGCGTTCTGAGTTCATGGCCCAGGCCATTGAGGAAGTCGGACTTGGACTGGCTGGCTTCGGAAAGCCTAAGCGCCTGGGCGCGAGACAGCTCCAGCGCCTGATCCAGCGCGCGCGTGCGTTCCCGCACCCGTTGCTCCAGCGTCTCGTTCTCTCGCAGCAGACGTTCCGCCCGGCCGCGAGACCTCAACGCCGTCGCCCAGCCCGCCGTCGCCGCGGCGAGCGCCAAGGCTCCGAACACCGCCCGTTCCATGCACCATCCCCCGGTTCGATGGGATCATGCCGGTAGAGAGTCGCCGGACGGTGAATCTTCTCGCTTAGGTTGTTTCCGGTTCTTCGGAGTGCGGGGCGGGCTCGGCCTTGCGCCGACTCGCACGGCGGCGAGGCGCTTCTTCCCCGGCCTCATCCGAGGCTTCCGTGCGGGTGGAGCGGGTCAGAAAGCTCGGCAAGCTTGCAGCGGACCCGTCTTCCGCGATCGCCCGCGGCGTGCGTGCGCGACGCGCGGGCCGTTGGGCCGGCGGTTCCGCGTCCTGGTGGACCGCTGCGGATTCCATCAACTCCGCCGGCGGCGTCGCCTCGGCGGGCGCGGTCGGTTCCGGTTCGGCCGTTTCGACGGGGGGCTGGGCCTCGGTCTCGACGTCTCCCGACGCTTGCGCCTCGAAGCGGCGGGTGCGCTCCTCGCGCCGGCGCTCCCAGCGCTCGCGGCGGCTTTCGCGGCGACCGCCGCCTTCGCCTTCGGCGCGAGCCTCACCCTCTTCGGCGTCGCGGTCCTGGCGCTCGGACCGCTCGGGGCGTTCCTGACGGGGGCGTTCCTCGCGTTCGCGGCGCTGTTGCTCGGCGCGTTCCTCGCGCTGACGCTGCTGCTCCGCCCGGTCGGCCTCGGCCTTTTCGGCGGCCTGCTGAGCGGCGATGAAGGCGGCGGCCTGAGCGCCCGACTCGTCTTCGAAGTCGATGTCGAAGCCTTGGTGCGACAGCTCGCGCGCGGCGATGTCGGAGAAGGACTTCTGCGGCTGGAGCGCCCGCAGCACGCGATAATAGTGCTCGGCGTGCTGCTGGTAGTTTTCGGCCAGCACCCGGTCGCCGGAGGACGAGGCGTCGCGCGCCAGCTGCTGATAGCGCTCGTACACGGTCTGCGCGTTGCCGCGGACCTTGATGTTCTCGGGCCCCTGCGAGTCCCACGAACGGTTCGGATTGGCGTTGTTGGCGTTGTTGGCGCCGCCGGGCTTCCTGTTGCGTCCGCGCTGACGCTTCATGCCCTTGAAGTCTCTCATGGAACCATAACCGTTCTGTGGGGCGACGCCGCCGGGCGAGGGAAGACGCCGGGCGTGTCCTGATCCGTCTTTCCTTCGCCTCCAGGCCGGATCGGGGCCGATCCCCGGGGCCGAAATGCAGGAAAGCCGTCGCCGCCCGGCATGGTGCGCCGGCCACGGCGGCCGACCGTCATGCGTGCTCAAGGCGCGAGATCACCGGGCGACCGGCCCGACAGGCTGCGTTTGAGTGGGAGACAGGGCGAGACTTAGCGCGCGTCTCGCCCCATTCCAAGAGCAAATCAGTCGGCGCGGACGCGCTTCTTGCGGAAGGATGGGTTCAGGACCTCCTTGCGCAGGCGGATCGACTTGGGCGTGACCTCGACCAGCTCGTCCTCCTCGATATAGGCGATGGCCTGCTCCAGCGACGGGCGGCGCGGCGGGGTCAGGCGCACGGCCTCGTCCTTGCCGGCGGCGCGGACGTTGGTCAGCTGCTTGCCCTTGATCGGGTTGACGTCGAGGTCGTCCGAGCGACTGTTCTCGCCGATGATCATGCCCTGGTAGGTCTTTTCGCCGGCGCCCACGAACATCACGCCGCGATCCTCCAGGTTCCACAGGGCGAAGGCGGCGGTGTCGCCGTCCGAGTTCGAGACCAGAACGCCCTTGAGACGGCCTTCGATCGGACCCTTGTGCGGCTCATAGTGGCTGAACACGCGGTTCAGCACGCCCGAACCGCGCGTGTCGGTCAGGAACTCGCCCTGATAGCCGATCAGCGCCCGCGAAGGGCACATCAACTGGATACGGGTCTTGCCGGCGCCCGACGGACCCATGTCCTTGAGCTCGGCGCGGCGGGTGGACAGCTTTTCGATCACCACGCCGGTGTATTCGTCGTCGACGTCGATCATGACGTCCTCGATCGGCTCCAGCCGCTCGCCGTTCTCGCCGGTCTGATAGACCACGCGCGGCCGGCTGATCGACAGCTCGAAGCCTTCGCGGCGCATGTTCTCGACCAACACGCCCAGCTGCAGTTCGCCGCGGCCGGCGACCTCATAGGCGTCGGCGCCCGGTGTCTGGGTGACACGGATGGCGACGTTGGCCTCGGCCTCCTTCAGCAGGCGGTCGCGGATCACGCGCGACTGCACCTTGTCGCCTTCGCGGCCGGCCAGCGGGCTGTCGTTGACGCCCACGGTCATGGAGATGGTCGGCGGGTCGATCGGCTGGGCGTCCAGCGGCTCGGTGACCTCCAGCGCGCACAGGGTGTCGGCGACGGTGGCCTTGGACATGCCGGCGATGGCGACGATGTCGCCCGCTTCCGAGCCCTCGTCCAGCGGCTGGCGCTTCAGGCCGCGGAAGGCCAGCACCTTGGTGATGCGGCCCTGCTCGATCTGCTTGCCGTCGCGGTCCAGCGCCTTGATCGGCATGCCCGGCACGGCCCTGCCGCTTTCGATCCGGCCGGTGAGGATGCGACCGAGGAAGGGATCGGACTCGATCAGCACGTTCAGGATGCGGAACGGCTTGTCCTTGTTCTCGGCGACCGGCGGCGGCGGCACGTGGTCGACGATCAGGTCGAACAGCGGGGCCAGGGTGTCCGACGGCTGGCTCATGTCCAGCGTGGCCCAGCCGTTACGGCCCGAGGCGTAGATGTGCGGGAAGTCGAGCTGCTCGGGCGTCGCGCCGATCGCCTCGAACAGTTCAATGGTCTCAAGGTGCACGCGGTCCGGATCGGCGTGGGCGCGGTCGACCTTGTTGATGCACAGGATGGGGCGCAGGCCCATCTTCAGCGCCTTGGTCAGCACGAACTTGGTCTGGGGCATCACGCCCTCTTCGGCGTCCACCAGGATGACGCAGCCGTCCACCATGCCCAGGATGCGCTCGACCTCGCCGCCGAAGTCGGCGTGGCCGGGGGTGTCGATGATGTTGATGCGGGTCTCGCCCGCCTTGCCGTTCCAGACCACCGAGGTGGCCTTGGCCAGGATGGTGATGCCGCGCTCGCGCTCCTGGTCGTTGGAGTCCATGGCGCGTTCGGTCGTCGCCTCATTGGCGCGGAACACGCCGGACTGGGCGAGAAGCTGGTCGACGAGCGTGGTCTTGCCGTGGTCGACGTGGGCGATGATGGCGACGTTGCGCAGGTTCATTTCAGGATCAGACGTGCGAGGCGGCCGGCGAGCGGACCAGGAGGTCCGGGCGGGCCGCGTGAATAAAGAAGCGACGGTTCGGGAGGCGGGCGCCTCATACAGCGGGACGCGTCGAAAGGCCAGAGGCGGCCTTTTTGGCGATTCGGGGCGCGCGAGCTAAGGAGCCGCGCATGACCACGCTTCTATATGGCCGCCCGCCGGCGGTGTTCGACCCGCCCGCCGATGCGATCCAGACCTCGCCGCTGATCCCGGAATCGGCGGCGCTGGAGGCCATGGAGCCGGGCTCGGTCGACGACGTGACGGTCTATGCGCCGCCGGGCGTGCTGGAGCGGCGCTACACCCTGGCCATGGCGCTGCGGGCGCTCAAGGTCGGCGGGCGGCTGGACGTCATGGCGCCCAAGGCCAAGGGCGGCTCGCGCCTGGCCAAGGAGCTGAAGGGTTTCGGGCTCGAGGTCGCCGAGACCGCCAAGGCGCACCACAGGCGTTGCATCGCCCTGCGCCCGGACGTCGTGATCGGGGTGGACGAGGCGATCGCTGCGGGCGCGCAGCAGCTTGTGCCCGGACTGGAGGCCTGGTCGCAGCCGGGGATTTTCGCCTGGGACCGCGTCGACGCGGGCTCGGCCCTGCTGGCGCAACACTTGCCCGTGCTGAAGGGCAAGGGCGCGGATCTGGGCTGCGGCTACGGCGCCCTCGCCACGGTGATCCTGCGATCGCCCGAGGTGTCGTCGCTGAAGCTGGTGGACCTCGACCGGCGCGCGATCCAGGCGGCGCGCCGTAACATCGAGGATGCGCGCGCCAAGGTGCACTGGACCGACGTGCGCACGCTGGCGACCAAGGGCGATTACGATTTTGTGGTCAGCAACCCGCCCTTCCACGACGGCGGCGCCGAGGACCGGCGGCTGGGGCAAGCCTTTATCCGCAAGGCGGCCGAGATGCTGAGGAAGGGCGGGGTGCTGTGGCTGGTCGCCAACCGGCACCTGCCCTACGAGGCCGAGTTGAACGCCGCTTTCGCCCGCGTGCGTCCGGTTGCGGACCAGGGCGGCTACAAGGTGTTCGAGGCGGTGAAGTGAGCTCGCGCTCACGTAGCCCGAAGGGCGGTGGCGCATGAAGAAGACCCCGACCGCCCGGATCGACAAGCTGCTGGGCTCCATGGGCTACGGCTCGCGTGCCGAGATCGCCCGGCTGGCGCGCGCGGGCGGCGTGGTGCTGGACGGCGAGGACGTGTTGGACGTGTCGCGGCGCATTCCGATCACGCCCGACTTGCCCACGCGCATGGAGATCGACGGCGAGCCGCTCGATCCCGCGCCGGGCCTGGTCATCCTGCTGAACAAGCCTCTGGGCATGACCTGTTCGCACAAGGAGGACGGCGCGCTGGTCTATGACGTGCTGCCGGATCGCTGGCGTCGGCGAGACCCGGCGGTCTCAACCATCGGACGGCTGGACAAGCAGACCACGGGCCTGCTGCTGCTGACCGACGACGGCGACCTGCTGCACCGCGTGATCAGCCCCAAGCGCCATGTCGCCAAGGTTTATCGCGCGACTCTGGCCCGCCCGCTGGAGGGGGGCGAGGGCACGCTGTTCGCCTCGGGCGAGCTGATGCTGGAGGGGGAAAGCAAACCGCTGGCGCCGGCGGTGCTGGAGCCGGTCTCTCCCACCGAGGCCCTGCTGACGGTGACAGAAGGCCGCTACCACCAGGTGCGCCGCATGTTCGCCGCCGTCGGCAACCATGTGGAGGCGCTGCACCGGGAACGGCTGGGCGGGCTGACGCTGCCGGCCGATCTGGCCCCCGGCGCCTGGCGGCTGCTGACGCCGGACGAGATCGCCTCGATCTTCGTCGAGCCGGCTTGACCGGACGGCCCGTCGGGCACACCTGCATCCGCCATGACCCCGGCGATCAAGATTTGCGGCCTGACCACGGCGGACACGCTCGCCGCTGCGATCGATGGCGGTGCGGACTTCGTCGGCGCGGTGATCTTCCCGAAGAGCCCCCGCCATATCGCGCCGGATGTGGCGGGCGAGTTGTTCCAGCCGGCGCGCGGGAAAGCGCGGATCGTGGCGGTGGTGGTCGATCCGGACGACGCCTTGCTGGAGACGATCGGGCGCACGCTGAAGCCGGACCTCGTGCAGCTGCATGGGCGCGAGACGCCGGAACGCCTGGCCGCTGTGCGCGCGCTGACCGGGGCGGGCGTGATCAAGGCTTTGCCGATCCGAACGTCCGAAGACCTCGACGCGGCGGAGGCGTGGGAGCCGCACGTCGATCATCTGATGTTCGACGCCAAGCCGCCGGAGGGGTCGGTCCTGCCCGGCGGGGTGGGGCGCAGCTTCGACTGGTCACTGCTTTCCGACCGCGCGTTCAAGAAGCGGTGGTTTCTGGCGGGCGGCCTGACACCCGACAATGTGGCCGAAGCGCTCGCCTTGACAGGCGCGCCCATGGCGGACGTCTCCTCTGGCGTGGAGAGCGCGCCGGGTGTTAAGGACGCGGCCCGGATCGCGGCCTTCCTGCAGGCTGTGCGCCGGTCGTAATTCGGACGCCTGCTCGCGCCAGGGTGCTGCCTGTGAACGCCATACTCCCCAACACCTACGCCTGGCCCGACGCGAAGGGTCGCTTTGGTCCCTATGGCGGCCAGTTCGTCGCCGAAACCCTGATGCCGCTGATCCACGAACTGGATGCGGCCTATGCCGAGGCCAAGGCCGATCCGAGCTTCCAGGCCGAGCTGGACGGCTATCTGACCCACTATGTGGGGCGCGAGAGCCCGCTGTATTTCGCCGAACGCCTGACCGAGCATTTCGGCGGGGCCAACGTCTGGCTGAAGCGCGAGGACCTGAACCACACTGGCGCGCACAAGATCAACAACTGCATGGGCCAGATCCTGCTGGCCCGCAGGATGGGCAAGACCCGCATCATCGCCGAGACCGGCGCGGGTCAGCACGGCGTGGCCTCGGCCACCGTCAGCGCGCGCTTCGACCTGCCCTGCACCGTCTACATGGGCGCGGTGGACGTGGAGCGGCAGCAGCCCAACGTCTTCCGCATGCGCCTTCTGGGCGCCGAGGTGTTCCCTGTCACGGCGGGGGCGGCGACGCTGAAGGACGCCATGAACGAGGCGATGCGCGACTGGGTCACCAATGTCGCCGACACCTACTACATCATCGGCACGGCGGCGGGCCCGCACCCCTATCCGGCCATGGTGCGCGACTTCCAGTCCGTGATCGGTAAGGAGATCAAGGTCCAGTCGAAGGCCCAGATGGGCAAGCTGCCGGAGGCGGTGGTCGCCTGCATCGGCGGCGGCTCCAACGCCATCGGCGCCTTCCACCCCTTTGTGGACGATGAGGGCGTGCGTCTGATCGGCGTCGAGGCGGCCGGCCACGGCCTGGACACGCCCGCCCACGCAGCCAGCCTCAAGGGCGGACGGCCGGGCGTGCTGCACGGCAACCGCACCTATCTGCTGCAGGACGAGCATGGCCAGATCGTCGAGGGTCACTCGATCTCGGCCGGTCTGGATTATCCGGGCATCGGGCCCGAGCACGCCTGGCTGCACGACATCGGCCGCGCCGAATACCGCTCGGCCACCGACGCCGAGGCGCTGGAGGCGTTTCAGCTCTGCTCGCGTCTGGAAGGGATCATTCCGGCGCTGGAGCCCGCCCATGCGCTGGCCCGGACCGCCGAGGTGGCGCGCGAGGTCGGCAAGGGCGGCGACGTGGTGCTGCTGATGTCGGGACGCGGCGACAAGGACATCTTCCAGGTGGCGCGTCACCTGGGCGTGGAGCTCTAGAATGATGAAGACCCTGATCGTCACGGCCTTTCTGGCGGGAAGCGTCTGCGCACCCGCGCTCGCGCAAGAGGGCGCGGCCCCGACAACGGCGGCCCCTGTCGCGGCGGCGGCCGGCGCGCCGGCGACGGACACGCCGATCCTGACGGGCGCGCAGGCGTCGCCGGACTGCGGCGGGCTCAACAACCTGGCCGGTCGCGCCTTCTGCATCACCGCGCCGCTGAGCTCGATCGGCGCCCTGGCCGACGCCTACATCGCCGACTTCGGAACGCGCGGCTGGCTGCCGGCCGGCGGCGACGACAACCGCGTCGTCTTCGTCAAGCGCCGTGAGGC
>JAEYAO010000022.1 GCA_023456105.1 Pseudomonadota bacterium
CTTCGAGGCTCACCCGGCCGTGGGTGGGACGGATGCCGAAGAGCCCGCAATGGCTGGCCGGCGCGCGGACGGACCCGCCCGTATCGGTGCCGAGGGCGAAATCGCACGATCCGTTGGACACGGCCGCAGCCGAGCCCGAGGACGAGCCGCCGGGAATGCGGTCGGGCGCGCCGCCGTTCACCGGGGTGCCGAAATGGGCGTTCTTGCCGCTCATGGAGAAGGCCAGCTCGTCGGTGATCGTCTTGCCGACGAGACGCGCGCCCGCATCGAGGAGCTTCTGCACGATCGGTGCCGTCCGGGTCTTGATCCCCGACATGGCCAGCATGTGGGGCGAGCCGGCGCTAGTCGGATAGCCCGCCACGTCGAACAGGTCCTTGGCCGCGAAGGTCAGGCCGGAGAGCGGACCGCTCGAGGCATGGGCGACGGGAACGGCCGGGTACGGCATGAAAGCATGGGCGGGATCGCGGTCGAGGAGCATGGGTCCTGTCGGGTCTCTGAGGAACGAAGACGGCGAATGTGTCATTGCCTCGGTGTTTCAAGCAAGGCAGGAATTCGCGAAGCTCGGCAGTTTGGGCTTTCATCGAAGCTGGAATGGCCCTAAATCCAGCCAGGCTCTCGATTGCTAAGGAACGCGCAATGGCGAAGTTTTCAACGATCCGCTGGCTGGCTATCGGAGCAGCGCTCGCGCTGGGAGCGCCTTCGGTTCAGGCGCAGCAGGCCCCGATCAAGATCGGCGAGCTGAACTCCTACGCCCGACAGGCGGCCTTCACGGTGCCCTACCGCAATGGCTGGCAGCTCGCCCTCAACGAGATCAACGCCAAGGGTGGGGTTCTCGGCCGCAAGATCGAGATCGTCTCCCGCGAGGACGGCGCCACCACGGGCGACGCGACCCGCGTGGCGGACGAGCTCGTGAGCCGCGAGGGCGTCTCCCTGCTGTTCGGCTCGTTCCTGTCGAATGTGGGCGTGGCCATGGCGGATTTCGCCAACCAGAAGAAGATCGTCTACATCGCCGCCGAGCCCCTGACCGACGCCATCACCATGGCGCAGGGCAACCGCTACACCTTCCGCATCCGGCCCAACAACACCATGCAGGTCGGCATGCTGGTCGATCAGGCCAAGGCCTCGGGCGCGAAGCGCTGGGCCATCGTGGCGCCCAACTACGAATACGGCCAGTCGGCCGCGCAGGCGTTCAAGCGCCTGATCCAGGAGCGCGTGCCCGGCGCGGAGATCGTCGTCGAGCAGTACCCCGCCCTCGGCAAGATCGAGGCCGGCGCCACCGTGTCGGCGCTCGAACAGGCCAAGCCCGATAGCATCTTCAACGTGCTCTTCGGCCCCGACCTCACGCTGTTCGTGCGCGAGGGCAACACGCGCGGCCTCTTCGAGGGCGCGACGGTGCTGTCCCTCCTCACCGGCGAGCCGGAATGGCTCCTGCCCCTGAAGGACGAGGTGCCGGAGGGCTGGACCGTGACCGGTTATCCCTGGGACCAGATCACCGAGCCCAAGCACAGGGCCTTCGTGGACGCCTACCGGGCCAAGTTCAACGACACGCCGCGTCTCGGCTCGCTCCTCGGCTACATGGTCGTGTACATGATCCGCGACACCCTCGAGCGCGCGGGCTCCACGGAGACGGAAGCCGTCATCAAGGCGCTGGAGGATGCGAAGTTCGACACCGTCATCGGCCCCGTCACCATGCGCGGCATCGACAACCAGTCCACCATGGGCGCCTGGGTCGGCAAGCTCGCGCTCAAGGGCGCCACGGGCGGCATGACGGACTGGACCTACAAGGACGGCACGTCGTTCATGCCGACCGAGGCCGAGGTGAAGGCGGTGCGGAAGGATTGAGCAACTCACCCGACAAACCCCTCCCCCCTTGTGGGGGAGGGCTAGGGAGGGGGGTGCTGGCGCCGGAGCCTGATGGGTCAGCGCTCACACCCCCCTCTTCAACTCTCCCCCACAAGGGGGGAGAGGGTTTGTCGGCGCATCCGATCAACCGTGTCTGCGACAAGAGGAGATAGATCCGTGGATCCCTCCTTCCTGGCCGTTCAGGCTCTCAGCGGCCTCGCCAGCGCATCGTCGCTTTTCATCACGGCTTGCGGGCTGACGATCGTGTTCGGGGTCACGCGGATCGTGAACTTCGCGCATGGCTCGCTCTACATGATCGGCGCCTACACGGCCGCGACCCTTGTACCGCGCCTGCTCGAACTCTCCTTCGGGCCCGTGTCCTTCTGGGCCGGCATCCTGGCCTCGGCGATGATCGTCGGCCTCATCGGAATCATCATCGAGGTGCTGCTCCTGCGCCGCATCTACAGCGCCCCGGAACTGTTTCAGCTGCTCGCCACCTTCGGGGTGGTGCTGGTGGTGCAGGATCTCGTAGTGCTGGTCTTCGGGCCGGAGGACATTCTTGGCCCGCGGGCACCGGGATTGCGTGCGCCCGTCGACATTTTCGGACGGCGCTTTCCCTCCTACGAGCTCGTGCTGATCGCGGCCGGGCCCCTCGTGCTGGGGCTCGTGTGGCTTCTCCTGCGCAGGACCCGCTTCGGCATGCTGGTGCGCGCGGCCACGCAGGACCGCGACATGGTGGCATCGCTCGGCGTCAATCAGGCGATGCTGTTCACCGGCACGCTGTTTCTCGGCGCGTTTCTGGCGGGGCTCGGCGGCGCGCTCCAGATCCCGCGCGTGTCCGCCAATTCCGGCATGGATCTCGCGATCATCGCGGAGGCCTTCGTGGTCACGGTGGTCGGCGGCATGGGCAGCGTGCCCGGCGCGTTCCTCGCGGCCCTCGTCATCGGGCAGCTGCAGGCCTTCGGCATCCTGATCTTTCCGAAGAGCACCCTCGTGGTGGTGTTCCTGCTCATGGCCGTGGTGCTGGCGATCCGGCCCTATGGCTTCTTCGGGCGCGCCGAGGTCGTCGGCACAACCCACGCGGTGGGAATCGCCAGCCACAAGCCCCTGCCGGGCCGCGCCTACATCCTGCTCGCCGTCGTGGCCGTTCTCGCCTGCTTCCCGCTCGTGGCCGATGCCTATCTGCTCAAGGTCGCGACCGAGATCCTGATCTTCGCGCTCTTCGCCTTCAGTCTGCAGCTTCTCATCGGGGTCGGCGGGCTCGTGAGCTTCGGCCATGCGGCCTTCTTCGGCCTCGGCGCCTATGGATCGGCCCTGGCGGTCAAATGGTCCGGCGCCTCGATGGAAGCGGCCCTCCCCCTCGGGCTCGCGTTCGCCGCCCTGGGGGCGGGGCTGATCGGCGCCTTCGTGGTGCGCCTGTCCGGCATCTATCTCGCCATGATGACGCTCGCGGCCGCCCAGATCATCTATGCGGTCGCGTTTCAGTGGGTCGATGTGACCGGGGGCGACAACGGCATCGTCGGCGTATGGCCCGCGACCTGGGCTTCAGGACCCGTCACCTATTATCTCCTGACCGCCGCGCTCACGCTTGCGGCGGTGCTGCTGCTGAAGCGCATCATCGACGCCCCGTTCGGCTATGCGTTGCGCGCGGCCCGCGACTCCGAGGCCCGCGCCGAAGCCATCGGCCTGACGATCCGCCTTCACCGCTGGCTCGCCTTCATCCTCTCGGGCGCGGCGGCGGGACTTGCGGGCGGTCTCTATGCCTTCTCGCGGGGATCGGTGGATCCGAGCCTGCTCGGGATCTCGACCTCGGTCGATGCGCTCACCATGCTGCTCCTCGGCGGCATCCAGACGGTGACGGGTCCGCTCGTGGGCGCCGCCGCCCTGCAC